>JAWQFQ010000016.1:0-118 GCA_035967975.1 Scytonema sp. PMC 1070.18 | reverse complement strand
CTAATAATGCTGATGCCTATTACTGGCGGGGTAATTTCTATCAAGGATTGAAAGATAATAAAGCAGCATTCGCAGATTACAACCAATCAATTAAGCTTCAACCTGGTAATGTTTACAG
>JAWQFQ010000015.1:0-79793 GCA_035967975.1 Scytonema sp. PMC 1070.18 | reverse complement strand
GAGGGAGGGAGGGAGTCTTAACAAAAATTTCACAACTTTGACAGTATGTCAATGATTCGGATTTCGCATACGCTCAAATAAGAGACGCCTAAATCAGTGAACAGTACACAGTTATCCAAATAGTGCGATGAGGGGACTGTTACCCAAGCGATAAAACTGATAACTGATAACTGATAACTGTCAAAGTTCGGCGTTGAAGTTTCGTAGCAAATCCAAAAACTTTCCATGCAAATTGTCTCAAAGACTAACCTTCCCTCAGAATCAGTCCCGACAACAGAGAAAATCATTTTAGATGTCGGTGGGATGAAGTGTGCTGGCTGTGTAAAGGCGGTAGAACGTCGGCTAACCCAATATCCAGGAGTTAAGAGTGCTTGTGTGAACCTGGCGACAGAGGTAGCAGTTGCGGAGGTAGAAACTGGTGCGGTCGATATAGACGCACTAGCACAGCAATTGACATCGGCGGGTTTCCCTACACAACCTCGAAAACTTGGCGGGAAAGTAGCAAGCGAGACACAAACAAAGCAAGAAAACGAGGAACGTCAGCAGCGAGAAATGCAGTCTGCACGCAGACAATTGGCGATCGCGACGGTGCTGCTAGTACTATCACTCATTGGACATATTGGTATCATTGGTATACCTCTACCACCAGTTTTGTCTAACATTTGGTTTCACTGCGGATTGGCTACACTCGCGCTACTCATTCCCGGTCGCCCAATTTTAGTTGACGGCTGGCGAGGTTTGCGGTATAATGCGCCCAACATGAATACCTTAGTAGGATTGGGAACGCTCACAGCTTACACCGCTAGTGTAGCTGCCTTGCTGTTTCCCCAATTGGGTTGGGAGTGCTTTTTTGATGAGCCCGTGATGATGCTGGGTTTTATCCTCTTAGGACGTACGTTAGAAAAACAAGCTAGAAATCGTGCAGCCAAAGCATTTCAAGAATTGCTTGCTCTTCAACCACAGGTAGCGCGATTGATTGCTCAACCTAAAACTGCTGAAGCTGCTCTTTCTTCTTATGAAGGAATTATAGAGATTCCAGCGGAGCAGGTACGTGTTGGTGAATGGTTGCAAGTTCTTCCAGGAGAGAAAATTCCTGTTGATGGTGAGGTCATAGATGGTCAAACAACCGTTAACGAGTCAATGCTGACTGGGGAAGCTGTACCAGTAGAAAAGAAATCAGGAGATTCAGTCACAGCCGGAACCCTCAATCAATCTGGGAAAATTGCCATCAAAGCAACTCGTATTGGTGCGGAGACCACATTAGCTCAAATTGTTGCGCTTGTGGAAGCTGCACAAATCCGTAAAGCACCCGTACAGAAATTAGCAGATACAGTGGCTGGGTACTTTACCTACGGAGTACTTACAGTGTCTTTATTGACATTTTTATTCTGGTACTTTTTCGGAAGCCACCTATGGCATCATGAAATCATGATGAACGCCACACAATTGACTCCCCACTCCCCCAATCTTCACTTCCCACACCATACACCCCACGCCATACACCCCACACTCTACGCCCCACTCCTCGTTAGTCTTAAGCTTGCGATCGCCGTTATGGTTGTCGCTTGTCCTTGTGCTTTGGGATTAGCAACACCCACAGCCATTCTAGTAGGTACTGCCATTGGTGCTGAAAGGGGACTTTTAATCAAAGGTGGTGACGTATTGGAAAAAGTACACCAGTTAAGCACCGTAGTTTTTGATAAAACAGGTACCCTGACCACAGGTCATCCCGTCGTTACCGATTGCATACCCCACACCCTACACCCCACAACGGCAGTTGCTACAACTCTGGGAACCCCCGCACCGCACTGTCTCCCCTACACCCTAATTCAACTAGCAGCCGCAGTAGAAAGCGGGACAATTCATCCTTTAGCAACAGCAATTCGACACGCAGCCCAGCAGCAAGACCTATCGATCCCCAATGCTGTAGAGTTTCATACAGAACCGGGACTGGGGGTATCTGCTGTTGTGGAAGGTTCTTTAGTGCTATTGGGTAATAGAGACTGGTTGGAATGGAACGGAATTGCGATCGCCCAGACTCTACAAACACAGGCGCAAGCGTTAGCAGCAGATGGAAAAACAGTGGTTTTTGTAGCAGTCGAAGGTGTCATAGCAGGGCTGATTGGCGTTCAAGATACCCTCAGACCCGATGCTAAATCCACAGTTAATAAATTACGCCAGATGGGTTTGCGAGTGATGCTGTTGAGTGGAGATACACCAGAAGCAGTAACGGCTGTCGCCAAACAGCTGGGACTCGAAAGCGCTGACGTTATAGCTGGGGTCCCTCCAGCCAAGAAAGCATCTACTATTAACTTGTTACAGCAAGGAAGCGTCGAGGATGGATTTACACCCCACTCCTTCATAGCTATGATTGGTGATGGCATCAATGATGCTCCTGCTCTATCGCAAGCAGATGTGGGAATTGCGTTACACTCTGGAACTGATGTGGCGATGGAAACGGCTGAAATTGTTTTGATGCGAGATCGCTTGAGTGATGTTGTAGAATCGATTGAGTTGAGTCGTGCGACTTTTCGCAAAATTCGTCAAAATTTATTTTGGGCTTTTGCGTACAATATACTTGGTATTCCCCTTGCGGCTGGGGTTTTGTTGCCGAGTTTGGGTTTTGTCCTCAGTCCATCAGGTGCAGCAGGGTTGATGGCTTTTAGTTCCGTGAGTGTCGTTACCAACTCCCTTTTGTTAAGACGTTTTGCTCATCGCTCTTGATCTACCATTTTCAAGTTATGATTTGGAATCTTAAATATTGATTGAGACTGAGCCAAGTTAACCTAGAGCGTCAGTACATTAGTCAAAATTAGGGCTAAAAAACATGGTTTGTGTCGCCCTTAAAGATTAATTTTTCGTTACGTCAACTTGAAGAAACCAGGTTGAGTGGGATTAGTGTACTGGCGCTCTAGTCATCTTTGATACTAATTGTCAACAACCCATGACTAGAGCATCGGTACAGTATTCACCCGTTGGGCTAAAAAATCTGTTTTCTCTCGCCCTTAAAGACTGATTTTACGTTTACCATCCGCGAAGAAACCAGGTTTTTATGATTTCTGTATCGTCGCTCTAGAGGTTGAGTTTCAAGCTCATTTCCCTTTACTAAGGCTAAAACCGAAGAAGGTTTTGTTCTAATCTCAAAAGCAACAATACAATGTAAAGAGCATATCAAATCATTAACATAGACTACAGATTGGAGAATGATAGAAAATAATTCTCAACAAATCTTTATTAATAAAAGTTCAACCGATTTTACTACCGATTTGCCAATGGCAACAGAAACCCAAGAAAGTCATCTCCTGATAATAGAGGACGATCAAGGACGTAAAGAGTTTACTCTCGATCAATCCATCTATTCTATTGGTAGAGATCGCGAGTCTGATATCCGCCTGATTTCACAATTTGTCTCGCGCCGCCATGCCACACTAGTTAGGCTACCTCGTGATAACAAAACACATAGCTATTATTATCGAATTGTTGATGGCGATGCCAAGGGTAAACCTAGTTCCAACGGTTTGATGATCAACGGGCGGAAAATACCAGCTCATGACCTGAAAAACGAAGACGAAATTGTTTTTGGTCCACAAGTGCGGGCTATTTATTACCTACTAAAGGATAGTATGCGACCTACGGGTCAGACAGATGCAAGTGAGTATGATATTACACTCATTAATCCTGGGATGACCGAAGATTTGGAAGATTGAAAACTGACTAGGTGGGAATGTTTCGACAATTACGCACAAACTATTGTGGGGCGTTCTGCTATAAGCTAGCTTGTCTATACTTCGCACGGGAATAAACTGAGCTTTTGATGGTCGCTAGAATCTATTGGCAATGAGCTTTTTGCTGATTGCTGACCGCTAAAAGTATATGTTGCTAGCCCAAGCAGACGCCTTTTCTAGAAGCAGTCATTTAGCCAGCCAGACTTTCAATAAGATGCCAATGGCGACAATGTTCAATTTCCTGTTTAAGGAATTCAAACATTTGTCGGCAGTGATTATCAAGTTGAAGAGGAAGTTCTTCGTTTTTCATTACAATACTCATCCGCGTTTCCGTTTCAGTGGCTTTACTCTTATCAATCAGTGCTTCCACTGTCACAAGCTTGGAAAATGGAACAGTCCCAGGAATTTCACGAGCCATTATATAATCGGCTGTGTAATATTGAACCTCCAAATTACAATCTTGCAACAGTTCTATAAGTAACGGCTGAAGATGGTTTATGGGAACAGAAAGAATAAACGAACAGGTATAGCGAGCCATAATAGCCCCAAGCCTTGCAACACTCCGTCCATCCTATAATATCCAACTGTCTAACGGCAAAAAATTGGGTGTGGGGTGTAGGGAAAATTGGGTGTGGGGTGTAGGGAAAATTGGGTGTAGGAAGGAAGCAAGAGATTTTTATACCTCCGTTATGTTTTAATATGCCCTTGTTATGTTTTAAACTGTTGTAAAAATAGTTCTTCCCCTACACCCTACACCCTACACCCTAGACCCTAAATATGAAAGTAGCGATTACTGGAGCAACAGGATTTGTGGGTAGTTGTTTGGTAGAGCGACTACAGAAAGAGAATATGTCAGTGGTAGTGTTAACCCGTAACATCGCCCACGCCCAAAAGGTTTTTCCATCCACAGCTTTTCCAAAGGTGGATATTATTGCCTATACGCCAACTACGTCTGGTTCTTGGCAAAATGCGATCGCCTCTTGTGATGGTGTGGTCAATCTTGCAGGTGAACCCATTGGGGAGGGGCGTTGGACACCAGAACGCAAGCAGGAAATTTTAAACAGCCGTAAACTCGTAACTCAAAACATTGTAGAAGCAATAGCCAAAGCTAACCCCAAACCTAGTGTGTTAGTTAATGCCTCGGCAATTGGCTACTACGGCACCAGTGAAACCGCTACCTTTAATGAAAGCAGCCCGAATGGTAACGATTTTCTTGCCCAAGTGTGTCAAACATGGGAAACAGAAGCACAAAAAGTCACAGATGCGGGAGTCCGATTAGTGATTCTGCGATTGGGAATTGTACTGGGTACGGGTGGTGCTCTTGGAAAAATGATTACCCCATTTAAACTCTTTGCTGGCGGTCCTATTGGCAGTGGTCACCAGTGGTTCTCGTGGATTCACGTAGAGGATGTGGTTAATCTGATTTTACAAGCGCTGACTACACCGGAAATGCATGGAGTTTACAACGCCACTGCTCCTCACCCCGTTCGTATGGAAGAACTTAGCAAAACTATGGGACGTGTGATGAATCGTCCTTCTTGGTTACCTGTCCCCTCCATTGCGATTGAAGCTCTTTTAGGGGAGGGCGCAATGGTAGTTTTAGAAGGTCAGCAAGTCATCCCCAACCGCACCCAAGCCAGTGGTTTTGGGTATAAGTATCCCAATCTCGAACCAGCGTTGAGACAAATTTTGAAATGATTCCTCCCTCCCTCACTCCCTCACTCCCTCACTCCCTCACTCCCTCACTCCCTCACTCCCTCACTCCTCGTCTTCCATCGACTCACGCGATAGGGATTCGTAGGTAGGACGTGGGGGGGTGCGGCGGTTTCCAGTGTCTGCCATCAAATCGACTTCGACATCGAGGGAACTACCGTCTGTTTGGGTTTCTACCTTGTGTACGGCGATATCCAAACCTAAGGATTGCAGTTCTCGCATTAACACCTTAAAGGATTCTGGTGTACCGGGTCGGGGAATGGCTTTACCTTTCACGATCGCATTGAGGGCTTCGTTACGTCCCTGCATATCATCTGACTTCACTGTCAGCAATTCTTGCAAGGTGTAAGCCGCACCAAATGCTTCCAATGCCCACACCTCCATTTCTCCAAATCGCTGACCGCCTTGCTGTGCTTTACCACCCAAGGGCTGTTGAGTTACGAGGGAGTAAGGACCAGTAGAACGGGCGTGAATCTTGTCATCCACCAAATGCACCAGTTTGAGCATATAAGCGACACCCACGGTCACTGGTCGGTCGAAGGGTTCGCCTGTACGACCGTCGTAGACCGTAATTTTGCCGGGATCGTCTGGGTTGAAGACCCAGTCATTACCTGTTTTGCGTCGTGCTTGTTGTAATTTGCCATGAACGATGCTGCGGGAAGACTCTTCACCATACATTTCGTCAAAAGGAGTCAGTTTAAACCTCATCCCCAGGTTTTGACCAGCCCAACCCAACAGACATTCAAACACCTGTCCGACGTTCATCCGGCTGGGTACGCCCAAGGGGTTGAGAACGATATCCACAGGGGAACCATCTGGTAAGTAGGGCATATCCTCTATAGGTAGGATTTTGGAAATAATGCCTTTGTTACCGTGGCGTCCTGCCATTTTGTCCCCGACTTGGATTTTCCGCTTTTGAGCCACGTACACCCGGACGACCATATTCGCCCCTGGTGGTAACTCATCACCTTGTTCGCGGGTGAACAAGCGCACGTCCACAACACGTCCTTTTTCACCGTTGGGAACTCGCAGGGAGTTATCTCTCACATCCCGTGCTTTTTCACCGAAAATCGCTCGCAATAGTTTTTCTTCTGGTGGTTGGTCGGATTCACCTTTTGGTGTGACTTTACCAACGAGGATGTCTCCGGCTTCTACCCACGCTCCAATCCGGATAATTCCTTGTTCATCCAATTGACGCAGAGCATCTTCCCCTACGTTGGGTATTTCTCTGGTGATTTCTTCTGGTCCTAGTTTGGTTTGGCGTGCCTCAATTTCATATTTTTCAATGTGAATTGAGGTGTAGATATCATCTTGGACCAAGCGTTCGGAAATGAGTATGGCGTCCTCGTAGTTGTAGCCTTCCCAAGGCATATAAGCGACAACAATATTTTGTCCGAGCGCCAATTCCCCACCTTCTGTAGAAGAACCATCCGCTAGCACTTGTCCGGCGACAACACGTTCTCCATGATGAACCAGGGGCTTTTGGTTGAGACAGGTGTCTTGGTTGGAGCGCTGGTACTTGGAAATTGGGTATTCAATTTCTTGGGATCTGAGAGTTGTTAGTTGTTGGTTGTTAGTTGTTTCCCCGTCGGCGTTCTCAATATCTAAACTTGCTTTGGTTGGTCGTACGCGAATTTTATTTGCATCCACATAGGAAATTTCTCCGTCGGTGCGCGATACAATCACCATCCCTGAGTCTCTTGCTGCTTGAGCTTCTAAGCCTGTTCCCACCAAAGGACGTTCTGGTTTGAGCAGGGGTACGGCTTGTCGTTGCATATTCGACCCCATCAAGGCGCGGTTAGCGTCATCGTGCTCTAAGAAGGGAATCATACTAGTAGCAACTGATACAATCTGTACGGGGGAAACGGCTACGTAGTCTACTTGCTCTGGTGTGGTTGTGGAGAACTCTTGGCGATAGCGGACTGTCACCTGCTCTCCGATAATGTTTCCGTTTTCGTCAATGGGTATGTCACCCGCTGCTACCCGCAGGTCGTCTTCTTCATCAGCGGTCATATAGAGCGCTGGTTTATCAAACTGGACCTGACCGTTTTCTACTGGTCGGAAGGGGGTTTCTAGGAAGCCGTACACGTTCACGCGAGCGTGGGTTGCTAACGAACCAATCAAACCTGCGTTTGGACCTTCTGGAGTTTCTACCGGACAAATACGTCCGTAGTGAGATGGGTGGATGTCTCGAACTGCGAAACCCGCACGCTCACGAGTTAGACCACCGGGTCCAAGTGCTGATAAGCGTCGTTTATGGGTCAGTTCCGCCAATGGATTGGTTTGGTCCATGAATTGGGACAATTGGCTGGAGCCGAAGAACTCTTTAATCGCCGCTACTAGAGGTTTAGGGTTGACCAAGGAAGCTGGGGTGAGAACTTCTGCATCGGATACTGTCATCCGTTCGCGAATGATGCGCTCTAAACGGTTAAGTCCAACTCGCACTTGGTTTTGCAGCAATTCCCCTACACTTCTGACTCGGCGATTTCCTAAGTGGTCAATGTCGTCTATGCTACCGATGTCAAATTCTAGGTTGATCAGGTAGTCTACGGCAGCTAAGATATCTTGGGGTGTCAGGACGCGCATGACTTCTGCGACTTGCAGACCCAGTTTTTTGTTGAGCTTATAGCGCCCCACTCTTCCAAGGTCATATCGTTTGGGATCGAAGAAGCGGGAGTCGAGTAGTTGTTGTCCACCTAATACTGTGGGTGGTTCACCGGGACGGAGTTTTCGGTACAACTCCATCAGGGCTTCTTCTTCGGAAAATTGCCCTTCTTTTTCAATGGTTTTTTGGAAGTATTCTGGGTGGCGTAAGGCGTCGAAAATTTCGTTGTCTGACAATCCTAATGCTTTCAAGAGAACCTGTGCTGACAGTTTGCGGGTTTTATCAATCCGTACCCACACTAAGTCATTACGGTCTGTTTCAAATTTCAGCCACGCTCCCCGGTTTGGGATTAAGCTAGCAGAGTAGGTTCTTCGCCCGTTTTTATCAATCTCGGATTTGTAGTAGACCCCTGGTGATCGCACAATCTGGTTGACTATGACCCGTTCGGCACCGTTAATGATAAAGGTGCCTCTGTCGGTCATAAGAGGCAAATCTCCGATAAAGACTTCTTGTTCTTTTATTTCTCCTGTTTCTTTATTAATTAGACGCGTGGGTACATACATTTGTACCGCGTAGGTGCTATCCCGTCTTTTCGCTTCTTCAACACTATATTTTGGCTCTTTGAGCTTATAGTTCTGACCTAAGAAGTGCAGCTCTAGTTTGCCAGTGTAATCTGTGATAGGACTAAAGGAGTTCAGTTCTTCTATCAACCCTTCCTCTAGAAACCAGCGGAAACTAGATCGCTGAATTTCTATCAAGTCGGGAAGCATAAAGGCGGGTTCCATAATTGTTTCGTTAGTCATGCCTCTACCTTTGTCAACCTGAGTTTTACGTATTTAGTGTGTGGAACTTCTCCTTTCTCCACCTGCTTGTTTAGCAGGCGTGGGCAAACGGAGCCATTAAAGCCGGAAAGCAGAAATTTGGCAAGAGGGCAATTGCTCCAAGGGGAGTAAAACTTGCCAAATGGTGCATGAGCTTGACTTCATTTTTAAGAACGAATAGTGTAAACTTTGATTAAGCCGATTTGTGTTTCTCACTTCCACCCTCCAAAAAGCTCGTCATTTCACCTACTACGCTGATTCATACTGTGTTGTTTCGATTGAACAGGGCTATCTGTGTTTTAGCTCCTAAGCAATCACACCTATTGTTCAGAAGACGAGAATTATCTACTGAACTAGCTCTGTTCCTGTTTGGCTTTGTTTTGGCGGGTGATAGTCCCAAGGTAAGTTTGTTTAACAATTTTCTATAGGTAGAATATGTAGCCTCTTTCTAGAGATTCATCTGAACGTACACGAGTAGGAAAGATTGTACACTAATTTGGAGCATCCACTTGTAGAGAGCTTGGGATGGTCGAACGAATGATACTTGGTGTCAATTGTGGAACCTATATGCTGTTGCTTCCTTTACCATTATGACTTATACAAACCTGTTTTGGGGTGTATGATAATATCATATTTTTCGATTTTTTCTTCAAATTAAATTTTCGTTTCATCCAACAGACAGCCTCAAAGCACCAGACCAAATAATTTACAGGCATTATTAGTAGTTAGGGATGCGATCATTTCAACGGTCTCCCCGCGCAAGCGAGCAATATGCTCGGCGACAAAGCGAACGTATGAAGGTTCATTCCGTCTAGAGCCTCGTTTTGGTACTGGAGCTAGGAAAGGACAATCTGTTTCAATTAACAAGCGATCGCTGCTAACCATAGCAGCTGATGCTTGGATTTGTTTGGCGTTTTTAAACGTTACAGTGCCACTAAAGCTGATGTAGAAACCCAAATCGAGAAACCATTGGGTTTCTTCTGGGTTTCCACCCCAACAGTGCATCACTCCCCGGACACGATCCCCTTTGATGCTTTTCCACTTTTGCAGTACATCCCTTAAGGTAGATGCTGCGTCACGACAGTGGATAATAACTGGTAAATTGAGTTCGGTTGAGATTTCCAACTGTGCCTCAAATACCTTCAATTGTTGCTCGTTGTCTTCTGCTTTGTAAAAATCTAGCCCTGTTTCCCCAATTGCTACCACTTGGGATCCGGAACGAGCCATAGATACAATCTCCTCTCCGGTTTTGGAATTCCACTTATATGCATCTAAAGGATGCATACCCACAGCACAGCTGATTTCGGGAAAACGCTTAGCTAGATATTGAATGCTCGAAAACTCCGACGGTTCCACGCAAGAGTGTACCAAACGTACCACACCTGCTGCTTGCCATCGTTCGCGTACGTCTTCTATATCAGGTTGGAATACATCAAAGTTGATGTGAACGTGGGTGTCTATCAGCTGCATTGCTTGTTATTTTTGTTTTGTCCTTTGTCCTTTTTCCTTTGTCAGATGACTAGATAGTCAAAAATTAACTATTTAGAGTAATCAGGGGTCAATCGGACTTAGCCAAACCCCAGATTACACTACTCATTTGAGCACTCCCATGTAGGGGGTATTGTTTACCGAGACATGGCTCTTGCACTTGTCAGTGGAGACGTTGTTGCTCTATCGTGATGTAGCCATGTTCCCAAATTGGGTAACTTTGAGACTAGTTCAAAGTTGAGTCATGGCGAAATCAGTCAGTCGAATTGCTTCGATTTCCTCTGGACTACTCCAGTTCACGCACTCCTCTTTCATGGATGGCTCTTGACCAATGACTAATGACAAAGGACAAATGACCCATGACACTTTTATGCAGTAGCTACTGGTTGAGTCCGGGATTTCAATCGTTGAGCCAGTTTCGATTTTTTTCTTGCGCCATTATTAGGATGAAGAACACCCCGCTTTACAGCCCTATCTATTTTGCTGTATGCCTCTGACATCCGAGTCATAACTTCTTGCTTGAGTTCCGGACTGGGGTTTGCCACATAGGTTTCTAACGCCGCAAAGTATTTCTTCATCAGCGTTTTCACTGCTGATTTATATGCTTTATTCCGCAGTCGATTGCGTTCTGCGATTTGGGCACGCTTGAGAGCAGACTTTGTATTCGCCACAGTCAGTTCCAGATAGTCTATTAATTAATACACACACTACTAGACTTACTAATATAGCACCCTTGCTGCCAATATTGAACATTTTTAAAAAATTTTTTTTCTTTCTCAAATATGATGCTACTTGAAGTGCGGTGTCACCTGGTTTCGCATGAGTGATGGAGTTTCTAATTTTTGCTTAGCTAACATTTTGCAGCATTCTCAACACGAGATAAAAAACAGGGTGTCTCATGAGTATTTTTTCTGACATTGCTTTCCGATGATATTTTGTCAAGGTGTGGGGCATAGTAGTTTTAGAGAATAGGTAAAATAAATTACACAACACTCTTTGGCTAGTCAGACCTTAAACAAAAATATGTGATTATATTTTTTATATAATTTAATGTCAATATATAAATATTACAAATAGAATTTCTTAAAATTTTTTTTTGAATGTTTAGTCAACTAGGATACAGATAACTTAACCTTAGCTTCATCTTTATCTAGGTTTTTGCAAAAATATGTTATTTTTTTGCAAAAAAAGTCTATAACTATGGACTAATAAAATTCCCTTGAATTTACGGATATGGTATTATGCTCTAGACTTGAATCTTACAAGCGTGCTTTAAACCAGTTTTAGTAAATAAGCTATTTAAGTTACTCACTAAAACTGGTATCGTTAAAACAACCTAGTGGTTGTTCCTAACGCATAAATTCTAAAGTTTTTAAGGGTGCATTCGTCTGCTTGAGTTTAGCGGATGAAACAAAGGGAATCTTAGGAGTTGATACAGGCGATTGGATTTGTTTGTCTACGTCTTTATCCAAATCTACTGGTTGTGGAGGAGTTGTTTTGCCTTCGGGTAAAGGAACTGAGGAACTTTGACTTGCACTGACGTAGACTTCGCCTTCATTAGTGAAGCGGAGCTGCTTACCCTCAAGTTGTGTTTTTGCTCTGTTTAATTGAGCGGCAGGTTCATAGGTGACAATAAAAGCAACATTACTATCAGGGCGCAGTTTCATTTCAGGTTGCTTTGCCTGCCAGACTTCCTGATACCGACCATCAGGAGCAACATCCCACAAATCCAAATCTGTTTGCCATCGTCCTTGTTCTACTTCCACAATTCGACGAGCCAGAATTGAACGATTACTATTTCCCTCGTCTTGAGAAAGATTTTGTTGCGATCCTGTTGTTGGAAGCAGATAGCGTACTGCTGTTACTGCAATTTGGCTAGAATCAGGTAAATTCGTACTACCCTCTAAACTGTATACACCATTACCTCCTGTTGGTTGCACGCTAGTAATTTCTAGCTGCACTTCTTGTTGTGCTTTTTGTTCACAACCATAGGTAAGAGTCAATAGTGATAAGAAAACAAACGTCAGAATGCTAGTTGTAATAGGATTCCTGTTTTTTTGGAAAAAAGACCGAAAATAGGGCAAAATCATGGGAAACTATTTTTTTCTTCGGGAGGAAAGGACATAGCTTAAAATTCATTACTTATTCTCTAACATACAAACTCAAAAACAAAAAGCTTCACAGCTTTTTTACTTAATTGATGAAAATAGGAGTTATATACTTTACGAATGGACGCTTAATATGTAGTCACAAAACTGTATTGAATCACACGTCGTCTGTCACAACATCTCGTACGCCTCTCACCAATTGCTCACTTTTTACACGAAAATTTTTGTTGTTTATTATACAAAGTAATGAAAATCACAGTATTGGAGCGTAAAAAATTGAGTTTGCTTAAACATTTCCGCACAGTTTCTCAAGCGTTCTACACTATATGTGTATCAATTCTTTTGGTATCGGCAGTAAGTGGGGCGTCAAGAGCTCAAATCAAGCCATACAGCCAGCAGTCTGGTGCGATTGAAGCAGAAGGATTGCTACCAGTACCTCAGTCACCTGTACCCAGCAGACGACAAAGAAAGCCAGGGTCAAAAAACGCACCTCCACCGCCATCAGATTCTGATGTAACTTCAGTGAATAGGGAGAGTGCAGTTGCATTGAGATCGAAGCCATTGTCCAAAGCAGGGCAACAAACACCAGCAAATGATATCAAATCTGTAGAGAACGGCTTTATTCAACAGCAGATGACTGGAAAAGTGCCAAAAGCTCCGCCGAACCTTGTACCTGCCAATCCAGCACGCTTTGTAGCTGAGATCCAACCACAATCATCTTCTTTACTCACATTACCAAGTACGACCCCAACGCAAGAATTCACGGCTCCAACAGCTCCTACCTTTAACCAGGTACTGAACTCTTCAACTCCATCTGCACCATTACCTCCACCTCTCGGGGGAGTACCTAGTTTCAACCAATCCCTTAACTATCCAACTGCATCACCACAAATTCCCGGCAATTCTGTCCCCACCTTTAATCAACTTCTCAACTCTCAGACCGCATCGGGACAAATTTCTAACAATTCTGTATCCACCTATCCTAACCAACTACAGAATTCTGTTGCTACA
Source organism: Scytonema sp. PMC 1070.18 (assembly GCA_035967975.1). GTDB lineage: Bacteria > Cyanobacteriota > Cyanobacteriia > Cyanobacteriales > Nostocaceae > Scytonema. The sequence goes on along the minus strand of JAWQFQ010000015.1, from coordinate 66,322 downwards.
CCTTTAATTCCCAGTACTCCACTACAAACATTTAACGTACTCCTGAGTTGTCAAGTTGCGATCGCCCCAGGCTCTGGTACCAACGTAGTACAAGGAAACCAACTACTCAACTGTCAAGCTGTCACGCCGCAGTCAAATATGGTTCCTGTTGTACCCAATTTTAATGCAGTACCGAGTCCTCAAAGTGGAATGCAGTTACCATCAACGATGGCAACAACTCAACAACCACAATGGCAAGAATATCCCACACCTACTGTTGCTGCTGCACCACCATTTGGTGTATTACCAACTATTCCACTACCGATTAGTCAACCGTACCCTCAACAAACACAACCGCAACAATATCCTGCACCTAGTGTTCCTAATGCACCACAGCCAGGAGCATCATTACTCGTTCCATCACCAACTAATCAATTACGTCGTCCTTCTCTGAGTAATCCAGCCGCACGAGAACCTGCTTTAAAGTTACAAGGAGTTTACCTAACTGTAGGAGACGATACAGCAGCACGAGCAAGATTGACAGGAGTTTATCCGGTATCTCCTCAAGTTGTATTTGGAGCCACTTTAGATTGGCTAGATGGTGATGACCTCCTTGTTGATTCTCGTGGAGATGGATTGAATATTAACGAGTTATATTTTGCTGGTTCGTTTGGAGGATTGCCCAATTTGCGTTTCGTGTTGGGTCAGATCGATTTAACGTCTTATTTTGACCGCAACAGCTTTGCTAAAGATGGAGCCAGTCAGTTTTTTAATCCCATATTCCAAACAAATCCGGCGTTGTCAGCAACAGGAATTGCTCCTCGTCCCGGCTTGTTGGTGAACTGGACTGTGACTGACAACGTTGAGGCAAAAGCCGCAGTTTTCTCTTCATCGGATAAAATCAGTGATTTTTCTTTAGACGGATTTGCAGCAGAAGTTGCTATCCGTTCTGGGAATGCAATTATTCGCGGAACTTATGCCAATAGCCGAGATGCTGGTACTGACAGTAGTTTTCCCGAAAGCTTTCGTATTGCCAGAAATCAAGCTGGTACACTGTTCGGACCACAAGATGACGACCGAGAAGAAGCCTATGGTGTAAATGCCGAGGTTTATATTCCTAACTTAAAGATGGGTGTTTTTGGACGCTATGGTCGCTATGAAAACCGAGATTTGGGAGAAGGAGCAGATACTTACTCGTTTGGTGTTAGCTTTTTAGATCTGTTTACCCCAGATGACCGCTTAGGGTTAGCATACGGACGAGCGCTATCAAATGAAAGTTTGCGTCGTGGTGGAGATAAACTAAATGCGTTGGAACTGTTCTATGATTTTCGTTTTCTTCCCAATTTCTGGTTAGGGCTTTCATTTCAAGAAAGAAACAATTTTGAGGAAGCTGTTTTTGGTGTTAGGGTGCGCTCAGAGTTAGATATCCTCAATCCAAGAGGGAGAAATTAGCAATGAGTTATACGTATCAAAGCAAATACTTTCCTCACTCAAATACAGGAATGAGTTCTAAAAAGACGTTAAAGAATTTTTGTGTAATAGCTTCTTTTTCATTCTTGCTTTTGACAGTATCGATAGTTGTTCCACCCTTAAATATTTCTCCGGCTCAAGCCCAAAAGTCTTCTTCAGCAGAAGAGCAAGGATATAACCTCTTAAAGAAGGGGTGGGTAAATGATGCTATCAAAGCTTTTCAGCGAGCATTACAAAACAATCCCCAATCCCTAAAAGCAAAACTAGGATTAGCAATCTCGTACAACCGCGCTGGACGTATTGATGATGCTTGGGACGCTTATCAAAAAGTGCTGTTACAAGATCCTAATAATCAAAGTGCCCTCAAAATTGTAGGAATCTTAGGTACTTATCGCCCTGCTTGGCAGGTACAGGGGATAGAAGCTCTGACAACGTTTCTAAAGTTAAATCCCAACGATATACAAGCTCGTTCTTATCGCGCTCTACTGTATTCTTATCAAGGTAGGCTGAGTGAATCCCTAGCAGATTACGAAATCGTTCTAGCAAATAATCCCACTCCAGAAGCAGTAGTTGGTGCTGCTCAAGCATACAGTTACAATCGCGATTATCAAAAGGCTTTGGAGTTGTTTAATCGCTACCAAGCAACTGGCAAATCCATCACAGGATTTGCAGCGGTAGCCTATGCTAGTACCCTGCGAGGAACTGGCAATCCTACAGAAGCAGTCAGGGTGTTAGAAGCACAATTACAGCGTTCTACATCACTTGACCAGTTGGGGATTGAAACGCGTGCGGAACTTGCTAAAGCATATGTAGCCAATCAACAGCCAACACAAGCCTTAGCAGTCTTAGACTCATTACAAGGTAAACAGAATGCGATTTTACCTTTAGCACGAGCGCTCAATGAAATTCGTGCTGCAACAAACGACCCATCTTTAGTACAGCAAGTTGCAGCACTTTACACTCAAGGATTAAACAACACTCCTAACCCCTCACCTACACTGTTGAGGGAAGTGGCTGATGTTTTTACTGGCTTACCTCAGGGAGAACAAACAGCACTCCAGCTGTATAGACAGGCGGCTTTACAGTTGCCAAACGATAAAAGTCTAGTCGTGCGACAGCTAGTGCTCGAAAATAAGTTGGGAATGCTAACAAAAACCAACTTGAAACAGCGTTTAGCTAATGAACTGCAAACCTTGCCTTCCGACTCAGGACAATTGAAACAGCTGGCTGTGGCTTTAGCAGATATTGATGCGCCCGATCCAGAATTTCTGTCTTTGTATCAAAGTATTGAGTCAAAGGTCAATGTGCCGTTTTTGACATTTAGAGTTGCTCAGATTTACTTGCAGCTGAACGACACAAATGCAGCAAGGCAAGCTTTAGCAGCGTATAATGCCTCCCCTGAAGGCGCAAAAAGTTTGTTACCGCAATTGCTAGCAGCAGAAATTGAGCGCCGCGAAGGTAATTTAGAAGCAAGTGCTCAACGTTTACTCGCCTTACTGTCATCCCAACAAAACAATATGGATAATGATGTTGTTGATGGTGCTTTGCGAGGGCTGATTGGTGTACGCGTGCAACAAAGGCGTTTTGATGAGGCGTTAATGACCTATGACCAATTGATATCTCGTCAACCCCAAAATTTAACTCTTCAATTAGGACGTACAAGTATTGCTTACCAAGGAAAGCGTATTTCTCAACCGGAAGCAGAAGCAGTACTTAACAGCTGGTTAGCAACACAACCAGCAACAAATACACCCCCAGAACTCTTTAGTTTAGTGGGAGTGTTACCTGCCAATCCTCAACGGGAAGCTCTGTATAATTACTTGGTTCAAATAGATCCAAGCTACATACCATTACAACTGCGCTTGTTACAAGCAATCTCACAACGCAGTCCAAGACAAGCAAAAGTGAGAGCAAAGCAGCTGATTGCTAATCTTCCTAATAACCCAAATACAAAGCAGTTACAAGCAGACTTAGCCAGAGCAGTGGGTGATTTGGATTCAGCAGCCAAGGCTTATGAAAGTGTTTTGGCGCAGCAACCAGATAATTTAGATGCGCTTGCGGCTTTAGGAGGAATTCGTTTTGAACAGCGTCGTTATGAGTCCGCACAAGAAATATACTCAGACGTGGTCGCAGAGAAACCGGAAGATAAGGACGCACGCCGAGCCTTAGCAGGGTTAAGTGCTATTTTAGACAAGCCTTTATCCGCACTGAACCAGTTAGAGCAACTGGAACTAGAACAACTTTCCCAAGGAGCAGTCAATCCTGAGGTGACTCGTCAGAGACAGCAACTTCAAGAGGATTTTCTGCAAAGGCGTGGTTTTCAACCTCCTTGGGAAAACTATGAACGTAGAGGAAGATAAAGGGAATGAGGGACATGAGGAGACTAAGGAAGATAAAAGGGCGCAGGAGATTGAGGAAGATAAATAATTTATTTCTTCCTCATCGCCTTCTGCTCCCTTATCACTCCCCTCCTCCCTCATCGCCCCGTGCTTCCTCATCTCCTATTCCCTTGTCTTCTTCAAGTATGCAGCATCTTCCAAAACTCATAACTATTGCTAGTCTGATTGTTCTCAATTCTTGTTCCTCAAGTTATTCAGTCGTAGAGCCAGAAACACATGATGATAAAACGCCGATGGTAACTGGTACATTGTTGGATAGTGATGAGCAAAACTTGGTATTTTTAGCAGCTTTACCTAAAGCGACTCCCAATCGAGAGTTACTAGTTAAAAGCTGGGAGACTTATCGTCGGAGGTTTATCCAACCTGATGGGCGGGTGATTGACTATCAAGCAAGCGATCGCTCAACGAGCGAAGGTCAAGCCTATGCCATGCTAAGAGCAGTATTTATCGACGATCCTGCGACTTTTGCTTTGACCTTGAATTGGGGGGAAAATAACCTCCAGCGAAAAGCTAACGACAAACGTACAGATAATTTGTGGGCTTGGAAATGGGGTAAAAATGCGGATGGTAATTGGGGTACAATTGATAACAACTTTGCCAGTGATGGGGATATTGACGCTATCATCGCCCTGATCCTTGCCTCAAGGCGATGGAACCGTTCCGAGTATTTAGATTTAGCAAAAGCAAAACTGCAGGATTTATGGAACCTTTCTGTAGTCGAGGGACCGGAAGGTAAACCCTATTTACTGCCTGGTCCTAGAGATGCTTTTGTCAATAATAATTCTACCGTCTACTTTAATCCCTCCTATCTTGCTCCTTATGCTTTTCGGATATTTGCCCAAATAGACCCAAAACGGGATTGGTTGAGTTTAGTAGATAGCAGCTATGAAATTCTCGAAAAATCTGCCCAAATTTCCGCCGTTGGGTTACCTAGTGACTGGGTCGCTTTAGATACCAAAACAGGAAAGTATCAACCGCTGCCAGAGTCAAGTCCACTTCAGACTCTATATAGCTTTGATGCGTATAGAGTCTGGTGGCGCTTAGCATTAGATGCAGCATGGTTTGATTCACAACCAGCTCTTAGCTATCTTCAAACATCGACCAAACACTTACAAAGACTGTGGCGCGAGCGATCGCGTTTACCAGCAAGACTGGATTTACAAGGTAAAGGTTTAGTGGACTATGAAGCGACATCACAATATGCAATGCTTTATGCCGCTTGGGCGTTAGTAGAACCAAAACTGGCTCAAGAGTTATTGGTCAAGAAATTATTACCTAAACACAAACAAGGAATTTGGGATGACAAGTCCTATTACACCCAAAATCTAGCTTGGCTAGGATTGCTACCGCCCTCAGCCGTTTCTCAAGAACTGCTAGAAGACAGATAATAAAGGTTTTTTTATGTAGGCGTCTTTCCTCTTAAACCCGATACTCTAAGGGCGAACAACCGTTCGCCCCTACACCCCACACCCTACACCCCACACCCTGTGTTTCTTAGGAGTTTACACAAAAATGTTTGCTTAAAAGTATAAAAAACACGACAACCTTCTGACTGATAGCAAGCAACACTTCAGACACATAGCAACGACAAACTGAAAAATTAACTACAATTATGCCCTTCTAATACCTTATGAATATGAAACCATTTTTTTCTTTTTCACCTATCAATAAAAAAGCAATCCTTTTGACTTGTTGCTTTTTATTGTTTCCGATTTCTTTAGTTAGTGGTCGCGCCCAAAGTGAGGATAAATTAACATTACGAGACCAAGGTTCACAATCATCTCGTCAAGTTTCCTTACTCCAATCGCATCAAGAGCAACAAAAAACCATTTTATTAGCACAAGCAAATACATCTGAAGCTAACAGTCAAGAAGAGACAGATACGGATAGCAAGAAAGAAGATGCAAAAAACTTAATAACTTACAGCCTCGAATTTAATCGCAGTCCAATTGTCGGCAATCGTATGCGCTTGCATGGGCTCTATTCGGAGGGTCGTCTTGGCTTTACTCGTCCGCGTAGTTGGAATGTTAAAGATGTAAAAGCTCTCATTCGTTTTCAACATTCACCTACATTATATACTAACCGTTCCAACCTTACTGTCCTCGTTAACGACACTGCTGTAGGTAGTATCCAACTAAAAGGTAAAAAGTCAGAAATTGGTCAGGTTTTATTAAATATTCCATCCAAGCTGCTTCAAGACTATAACGAAGTGAAGCTGGTAGTGCAGCAAAATACATCTCCAGAATGTAGCGATCCCAATGACCCAAATTTATGGACAGACATTCTGCCTGATTCTAAGATAATTTTTAAGTTTCAACGGCAACCAATGCCCTTAAATTTTAGTCGCTACCCCTATCCGTATTTTGATGACCTCGGTTTAGAGACTAACAATATTGTTTACTTGCAACCCACTCAAACAGATCAATATTGGCTGACAGCAGCGGCTCGTTTACAAGCAACATTTGGCAGATTTGCAGACTTTCGCCCAGTAGAAACTAGTATGGTTGTTGATGTTGCGGATGTGAAGCCGGAACAGAGGTTAGTCATTATTGGTACCCCTAGCGAGCAACCAATTCTCACTTCTATGAAATTGCCTCTTTCTGTAACTGGAGGTGAAATAATTGATGGCAATAAAAAGCCCATTCCAGAAGATACTGGAGTATTAATTGCAACTACAACGAAATCAGCGAAAGAGGGTGGGGGTACGCCAGTATTAATCGCCACTGGTAATGGAGCAACGGGTGTTACCAAAGCAGTACAGTTTTTAGTGCAGGCAGACTTCCGAAAAATGGGTACGGGTTCAGTTTTGTTGGTTAATCAAGTTAAGGATACACCAATACCTGAAACACGTCAGTGGCCTGGTTATTTACCTCAAGAAAATACCTTCAGACTAAGTGACCTTAGGACTGGACTGCGCGGTCAACCATTTAAAGATGTGACAGTGCGCGGTTCATCAGCACCATCAATAGATATTAATTTCCGTGCCTTGCCAGACGATAGATTCTTGCGTGGTAGTTCCATGAACTTGGTTTACAGCTACGGTCCACAGATGAACCCAAGAACTTCCGCGATTCAAGTTTTGTTAGACGATCAATTTATCGGAGGCGCACGTTTAACTTCAGACTCTGGAGAAACACGCAAAAACCTAAGAGTTGATTTACCACCACATTTAATTAAGCCTAACTCCAAGCTTCAAGTCTTCTTCCGGATGAATTCAAAGGATGCGTTTGACAAACAAACCTGTCTTACTGCTGCCGACAATCAGCTTATAGGTACAGTTCATGCAGATACAAGCTTTGACTTAAAGCGGGAAATTTCTGTCAAAATCCCTAATTTAGAACTTTTGCAATTTGGTTTTCCGTTTACTGCACCTCAAGATTTGTCTAGAACAGTCATTGTTGTGCCACAAAACCCTTCCGAGACAGATATATTGACTTTGCTAGCAATAAGCGAACGTCTGGGAAGATTAAGCCAAGCAGATTCTGTCAAACTCAATGTTTTTACTCCAGAAGCACTACCAGATGCAATTCGTAAAAATGAACATTTAATAGGAATTGGTGTACGAGATAAATTTCCAATACCTGAGGTTTTTAAGTCCACAGGTTTTAACCTGAGCCAAGCATTTTCTCGTGTATCAGCTCAAGGTGTAATTCAAACTCCACAAGATACCCAAGGTATGATAAAAGAAGTTGTCTCTCCTTGGAATGAAGAACACGTCATTCTAGCACTAACAGCACAGACAGAAAGCGGTTTAGACAACGTAAGACAAGTTATAACATCAGACCCTTGGTTCTTCCAACTCAAACAAGACACAATATTAATTAGTAGTGATAGTAAAGACTCTACATCCTACGATCCAAATGCTTATCAGCTAGAATTTTTCCAAACAGCATCGACAACAAATCGCGTAGAAGATACTACTCTATTAAGTAAAATCACTCGATTGATAGAGGAAAATTGGCTGCTATTACCTATTGGTATTTTAGGTTTAACACTCCTACTGTATGGAACTGTCCAATTGTATCTCAAACGCTTGACTCCCGCTGATAGGAATTAGAAGTTAATGGCTAATGGCTAATGGCTAATGTCTAATGGTTAATGGTTAATGGTTAATGGTTAATGGTTAATAGACATTAGCAATGAACAATTAGCTATTAGCTATTAGCAATGAACAATTAGCTATTAGCAAAATTCAAAATTTAAAGTCTAAAATCTCAACTTTAAGTCCGATATGTCGTCATCATTCAATTCACAGAAATCACAAAGACGCTCTAAATTAAGCTACTTGCTTGTTGAATTAGCGCCTCGGTTTTTTGACCGTGCTTTAAACATAGTCGGGGTCAGACAGTTTAAATGGCTTGTCTTACTGCTACTGTTACTCTCAATTCCACTGATTATTACTCCGATAGCGTGGTGGCAACAGGGTATAATGGCGGTATTTCTAATAATAATTGGTCAGGTAGTTGTAAACGCAGAGGAAAAAGAAAATTCAGCAGAAGTCAGCCAGTATTACCACTTGCTGATGGTATGGTTGAGTTTAGTCACAACATTGCGTTATTTCTACTACCGTACAAGCTATACTCTTAACTTTGATGGTTGGCTTAATAGCTTTGTTTGCGTATTGCTATTTGCTGCTGAGATGTACGCTATGCTAACTTTATGTTTGGCATATTTTCAAACTCTAAAACTTAGGGAACGTCAACCAATAAATCTTACCTCCATTCCCCAAGAAGAATGGTTCACGGTTGATATTTATATCCCTACTTTTAATGAAGACGTTGAAATTGTTCGCAAGACCACAATAGCAGCAATATCTTGCGATTATGCTATTGGGAAAAAGAAGGTTTATATTCTGGATGATGGACGTCCAGAACGATATAAAGAAAACGATCCGCGCCGAGAGAAGTTCCGTGGAAGACGGGAACAGATACGGAGAATGTGTGAAGAACTAGGCTGCATACACATGACGCGGGATAATAATAATCATGCCAAAGCTGGTAATATTAACCACGCTTTTCAAAAAACAGATGGTGACTTGGTGTTGATTTTAGATTGCGACCACATTCCGTCACGTCAATTTTTACTCAACACGGTAGGTTTTTTCTACGATCCAAAAGTTTCTTTTGTCCAAACTCCCCACTGGTTTTACAATCCAGATCCCTTTGAGCGCAATTTGCTGACAAAAGGTAAAGTCCCAGTTAATAATGAACTGTTCTATAAAGTCTTACAAAAAGGTAATGATTTTTGGAACGCTGCTTTTTTCTGTGGTTCAGCAGCCGTGATTCGCAAAACCCATGTCTTGGAAGTCGGAGGAATTGCGGTTGAAACTGTGACAGAAGATTGTCACACAGCGTTGCGATTGCACTCACGCGGTTACAAATCCGTCTACTACGACAAGATTATGGTTGCTGGTTTAGCACCAGAAACATTTTCTTCTTATATAGGTCAACAAGTGCGTTGGGCGAGAGGAATGGCGCAGGTTCTACGATTAGAAAATCCTCTATTTAACCCAAGCCTAAAGCTAACAATTCCCCAAAGGATTTGTTATTTCAGTGCAACTTCACACTTTTTATACGGGTACCCCCGTTTAACTTATGCCGTTGTTCCTACCCTGTTTTTACTGTTTGGCATCAACCCTGTCGTGGGTTTAGGATTAGAAACTTTATTTTATGCCGTACCCCACATTATTCTCGCCGTATTTACCAATCACATCATTTATAAAAATGTCCGTTTTTCCTTCTGGAACGAAGTTTTTGAATTTGTGATGTCTTTTCAGGCTGGATGGGTAACCATGTTGGCGCTGATAAATCCTAAACTGGGTTCGTTTAACGTCACCGACAAAGGGGTCAATGTTAAAAAGCGAATTTTTGACTGGCGATCAACGCGAGGTCTTATCATTGTGACAATAATGGTTATTGCTTCCTTACTCGCTGTCCCCTATTGGTTTATCATCAACCCACAAGATTGGCAAGCAGTTGTAGTGAATACCATTTGGTCAGGGTTTAATCTCATTCTACTGACAGCAGCATTGTTAGTTGGTTTAGAACAGCCGCAAGTGCGTTCCTCTCATCGTTTGCAGCGACGTCTTTCTGTTGTTATTTCTTCTAATCATCAAAGAATTTCGGGCGAAACTGTCAACATTTCAGAAACTGGAGCATTAATTTCTATTCCATCCTGGTCAAACTTCCCTGATGAAGTGGAAATTGAGATTATGGGAGATTATGAGGCTCGTGCTTCTTTGACAGCACGGGTGGTTCGAGTTACCACAATAAGTGATACAGAAACCCATTTGGCAATTGAGTTTGTAAATCCAAACCGACAGCAGATGGATAACTTAACTCTGGTTATGTATTCGGATGTCCGGGAATGGTACTCTCAGAAGCGATCGCTTATAGATAAACCAGCAGGCTCCCTTGGGTTTCTTGCTACAAGTATAGGTCGTTCCTTCAAAACCCCTAAATCTATCATTAGTAACAAGATACGCAAGCACGTAAATACTTATGTTGAACTCTACTGGGATGGTCACTTTTTCCCAGCAGTTGCTACAGAAATAGGTGTCTCAAGTGTACGCCTGGAACTAGAAGGCAAAAGAGCTAAGTCTGGCGATCGCCTACTTGGACAAGAGGACTTGCACAGGATGCGAACTGTCAAACCACTTGTTGGTTTGTTAGTCAATCAAGAAATGGAAAGTTCTTCACTTAGCAAGTTTGTTGCTGAAGTTTCTGCAGTCTATGAAGAGGCAAATGGTCGAATTATTATGGAGTTGAATTTCCCAGAAAAATTCAAACAACGCCAAAATGTTAGGATTAAAGAACTTTTACAAGTTCTGTAGCAATACTACTCGGCGAAAATTAGAAACTCGGTGACTCCTGCGAAACCGGGTTTCTGGAGCCTCGACTACTGTTAAGCGAGCAATATTGAGTTCTGTAGCTTAAGGAATTTCTAATAAAAATTGCTTTAAAATTTGGGAGGGGATTTAACCCCTCCCATAATTTTTCGTTTGAAATCCGATCTATGTCCTCTGAAACCAATCTTCCAGCTTTAGCAAATTTAGAATTTATTCCTTACATTGACACTCAAGGTCAATTACCAGAAGAACTGCAAGGTCAAATAGGAGTATATGCAATTTTTGATAGCGAAAAGGTGCTTCAATTTGTAGGATATTCCCGTGATATTTATCTCAGTTTAAAACAGCATTTAGTCCGACAACCACAGAAGTGTTATTGGGTGAAATCTCAGACGATTGAACGTCCCAATAGAGCCTTTTTAGAAAATATTGAGCGTGCTTGGATTGCTGAAAATGGTAGCGTTCCTCTAGGAAATGCAGATTGTCAAGCAATTTGGACACAACCCATAGATACAAAATCCATGATGACATCTGAAGAAAAGGGGAATTATGACAATCCAGTGAATGATGAATTAGCGCAAAGTAAAATACTTAAAAACGTAGCAAGAAGAGTAGAATCTGAGATTTTAGCTGTGTTAGACAGTCGTGGATTAAAGACACAAATTCGCTTCAATCCTAAATTAAAGGAAAGCGGTTTACTAGATTTAAAATAAACTTTTCTACCTTCAGGGTGAGGGGTGCCACCCTACACGTAACCACTCATTTTTCGGCATTTTGGCAACTAATTCAGTTTTTTGGCAATTATCGTATGGATGAATACGTTCTTGCACCAACAAACGCACAACACAAGGCTAAAACTCCTCTTACTGGTTGATTACCGGGGTCTAGTACTGCATTAGTGCCAACCGTCATGCCTTTGTGGTTTTAAGACCCCAGGTCAGAACCTGGGGCTTTGCTTTATCACTGGCTGCAATTAACGAACGTTATATCAATTTTTTTGATATAAGATTCTCTTCTTTCCTGTTCTTGTTGTTCCAACACGTAAATGTAACTAGCAATTCAGATCATCGGGTAGCATCATATGTACAACAGTGACGAACGCGGTAGTGGCAGAATCTACCGACAAGAGTTGAAATCAACAAACCAATACTCCGAGGACGTATTTCGTTGGGATGGCTTTGTTAGCCTAAATTGCTTCCAGTTTCAACACAGAACGACAATAAATAAATTTATATGCCAGACTGTCAAACAGATTTGGGGAGCAGGTTGTGACCAAATCGCAGGTAACTTGAGCACTCTGACATTACTGACCAACTATTTGCAAATGAGGGTTGAGACCCCTCTGTTCTTTGCAAGTATATAGGGTTAGAATTTGGTTATAAAGTTAGTTGGAGCGTTTGTGTTTGCAGGTGATTACATCTCATTTCTTTTTTGATGTCCCTACCATTATGAAACTTTTTCTTTGTTCTTAACTTCTAGTTGGTTTGATAATGATTTGGCATTAGAAATGCTTTCAATACTGAGTTGAAAAGCCCTGTTAATGGTTGCAAGTAGAATTACCAATTCACGAAGCTCAACCAATTTTATTATCAAATCAAGTTCTTTCCTCCAATTTAGCAGTCCTTAGCTGTATGAAAACTTAGGTTTGATCTACACCTTACGTCATTTGAGTTGAATCAACCTTTTCTTCAAAGTTTTTAGCGACAGTCTAAGCGATCGCATACCCTTATATTATCAACACTTTAGCAATTGCACTATAGTGTTTCCAAGTAATGCAGTTTACATACAACTGTAAGTTGCACTCATAACAAAAAGGATAAGCGTTCAGCCCAAAGCTTCAGTTATCAGCTTTTATCAAAGCTATCGGTGTTTAATGAGCCTTCTCTATACGTTTATAGAACACTCGTAAAATGTATCAAAGCTGACTGCTGACAGCCATATAGTTGAACCTTTACTAAAAAGGTAACTTCTACAAAATAGCAATTGTAGTAGATATCTGCCTTTTGTTCGATTTTTCGTTCACATCTTGCTGCTGGTTTTTGGTGGTACTAAGTAAAACTACGAACTCAGCAACTAATTTGACTGGAACTTTTGATTATTCCCTTCAACAATCTCAGGGAAAAGCCCATCAATGTGGGTTAATATCTCTGCACAGGCAGTTTTAAGCACACGTTTACCAATTAATTTTGGAGAAGCCTGGAGCGAGATTCAGATTGACCGTACCAACTTATTCAAATCATATAGAGAGGTTATTTTGTTGAAGAGTCAGACTCAAACATACCGCACAGCACTCGCACCTTGGGCAGTTATTCGTTGGCATTCGCCCACACAGAGAATTATTGTCGGTCGGTTCCGCAGTCGTAGTGATGCTGACGGTCATTTAGCGGTATTGCGTCGGCTGATGCCAGATGCTAATTTGCAAATCGTCTTCGATATGAATAATGACTGTGTCTGAAATGTGTTGTCGAGTGGATATCATAGTTGCGATCGCGTTCGGATACCGAATCTAAGCTTCAAGGTTACAAGTCTAAACAACTAGTACAACAAGGCAAACGTTACGCATTCAAAAGAAAGAACGCTTTTGTTGTCAGCTTTTTATTTCCTTGAAATGGTAGCTTTACTTCCGTAGAAACAAAGTTTTTGACCCAAGTGCAAGATATAAGCTGAGAAAATTCAGAATTTCAGGAACCGAAATTTATTGATGCAAAGGCGCTAAAAAACTTTTGTCACAAATGCGCTTTTACATGAGATCCTAATTTCAGCAGCTGCACTTAACGCGGTACGATCAGGTGATGAGCAACCAACCTTCCTTTGTAATTCCCCGTTATACTTGGAATCGTCCTATCGGTTTAGGGTGGGATGAGCCATACACTGTCCGTTATGCCAGTAACATTGATGATGGTCCTTGGCACGGAATGCCTTTAGGTGGCTTTGGTGCAGGTTGTATCGGTCGCTCCTCACGAGGAGATTTTAACCTGTGGCATATTGATGGCGGTGAGCATATCTTCAAGACTATCCCCGTCTGTCAGTTCAGTGTCTTTGAGTCAGATGGCTCATCCTTCCAGGCTTATTCTCTGTGTACAGAAGCACCGGAGGATGGTAGTCTCTCAACTTGGCGTTGGTACCCCGCTAGTACGGGTGAAAGGGGTGTCGGGGAAGAAGATACTTCGTCTCCTTATACCCCACACCCCAAAACGACGGGAAGCTATCACGCTCTGTATCCTCGCAGTTGGTTTGTGTATGAAGGGGTTTTTCAAGCAAAGTTAACCTGTGAGCAGTTTTCTCCAATCTGGGCTGGTAATTATCAAGAAACTAGCTATCCAGTGGCAATGTTTGTTTGGACTGCATACAATCCTTCTAATGCACCTATAACTCTCAGTATTATGCTCACCTGGCAGAATATGGTGAGCTGGTTTACGAATGCTTTGAAATCGCCAGAAGTGAAGTTAAGGGATGATGGTAGTCCGGTTTATGAGTACCAACCACGCTTGGGTGAAAGTCAAAACAACTTTAATCAACTCGTGGAAGATGACGAATACATTGGTTGCTTAATGAGTCGGGTGGGTATCACTGACCCCGTACAAGAAGGTGAGGGACAATGGTGTATTGCCACTCGAAAGCACCCACTCATGGAGGTATATTACCATACTCGCTTTAATCCTTCTGGTAGTGGGGATGAGGTCTGGCAGAATTTTGCTCAAGATGGTTCGCTATCTAATTATACAAATTCCACTCCAGCGTCTGAAAAAGAACAGCTTGGGGTAGCCCTTACTGTGCGTTTCACTCTTCAGCCCGGTGAAAGCTTAGAACTCCCTTTCGCTCTCAGTTGGGATTTCCCTGTGACAGAATTTGCTGCAGGAATTACATATTATCGCAGATATACTGACTTTTTTGGTAGAAGCGGTCAAAATGCTTGGGCGATCGCATCTACGGCTTTGGCAGAATATCAAACTTGGCAAGTACAAGTACAATCTTGGCAACAACCGATTTGCGATCGCCAAGACTTACCAGACTGGTTCAAAATGGCTTTGTTCAATGAGCTTTACGTCTTGACTGGCGGCGGTACTCTTTGGAGTGCAGCATCAGACGCCGACCCCATCGGACAATTTGCTGTATTGGAGTGCTTAGACTACCGTTGGTATGAAAGTTTGGATGTACGGCTTTATGGTTCTTTTGGTTTATTAATGCTATTTCCAGAACTAGAAAAAGCGGTGATTCGTGCTTTTGCACGGGCAGTTCCTAAGAGTGATGATAGGACTCGTGTCATTGGATACTATTACACTATTGGGTCAGAAAGTCCAATTGCAATTCGCAAAGCCGCAGGTGCAACACCTCACGACTTAGGCGCACCTAACGAACACGTATGGGAAAAAACGAATTACACAAGTTATCAAGATTGCAACCTATGGAAGGATTTAGGTTGCGATTTTGTGTTGCAGGTATATCGTGATTTTCTTCTAACAGGTGCGGATGATATCGAATTTTTAGCAGATTGTTGGAATTCTATTGTCCAAACCTTGGATTACCTGAAGACGTTTGATAAGGACGGGGATGGTATTCCTGAAAATTCTGGTGCGCCAGACCAAACTTTTGATGATTGGCGGTTGCTGGGTGTAAGCGCTTATTGTGGTGGTTTGTGGTTGGCGGCTTTGGAAGCTGCGATCGCGGTCTGTGAGATTTTATTAAAAAATTGCATAGACGCGGAGGACACAGATGAGTTGATACAGCAAAAGGCTATCTATGAAACCTGGTTGCAACAATCTCGTCTTATTTACCAAGAAAAACTTTGGAATGGACAATACTACCGTTTGGATAGCGAGAGTGGTTCTGATGTTGTGATGGCAGACCAGTTATGCGGACAATTTTATGCTCGTCTGTTAGAGTTGCCTGATATTGTACCAGATGATTGTGCTCTTTCTGCATTACGAACTGTCTATGATGCTTGCTTCTTAAAGTTTCATAATGGTAAGTTTGGTGCAGCAAATGGTGTTCGCCCTGATGGGACACCAGAGAACCCCAAAGCCACTCATCCTTTGGAAGTCTGGACGGGAATCAATTTTGGTTTGGCGGCTTTTCTAATACAAATGGGGATGAAAGATGAAGCATTTAACCTGACCCACGCGGTAGTGCAGCAAATTTACAATAATGGGCTACAATTCCGCACCCCAGAAGCGATTACCCCTGTTGGGACTTTCCGCGCTTGTACTTATCTACGGGCTATGGCGATTTGGGCGATTTTAGGGGTGTAGGGGTGTAGGGGTGTAGGGGTGTAGGGTAAAATACTCAACTCTTTTCCTTGCTATTCCTCCCGCGCTCTTTATTTTTTTCGGTTGCAAATAAAAATTTCTTAACCTCTAGATCGACTAAGCATAGTTAGTGTATGATGATTTTTTGACCTATTTTTCCGGAATTCACCATTAACCTCTGAAGAAAGTGTTGGGGATGATGGTGCTATACATACACTATTCAACAACTCGAAATTACATAGATTTGGATATTGTTGATTCTTTGTAGAAAAATCTAGGTGCTGGTATTGAACGCTTCCATTTTAGCATTAATAGTCAAAAGTTGATGATTGCAAATAACTTTTTTCAACATTTTATGGAAATTTGATAATAGGGAACTCCTCATGAATTGATGTTATACTTTCCAAACCCACCAAACCCAGACCCTATCTAGCTTTCTGAATTACGATTTGATATTACATCCCTGTGTTTCTTCAAAGTCATAGTGGAATTGCTGACACTAGAGCATCGGTACACTAATCTCACTCAACCCGGTAACTTTTACGTTGGCGCAACGAAAAATCAGTCTTTAAGAGCGAAAGAAACCGGGTTTTTTAACCCAACGAGTCAATACTGTATCGGCGCTCTAGGGATGAAAAGAATTTTATGTATCTTCATACTTTTCTATCTTATTTTATCAGCAAGCTTTTGTGCAGGTATATTTTTCTATGGAGAAATAAAATTTTTACCCAGAGCAAACCTCTTATAACAAGACATTTTGCGGGATTTTTGAGATGTCAAGAGTAAGAGCCAGTTTGAAAGCTTAAGAATTATACCACAGTTCTGTAACTCTACAGCTTAGTATCTGTACGAAATGAACTACTCTTTTGGCAAAATTGACAACAAATGAATTGTAAGTTTGCATTGATGATGGGAAGTTAAATATTTTTCTACAAATACAAAATAAGTGTGTAACGGAAAAAAGGCATTTCCTAAAATTGGTAACAATCATCATCCTGAACCAAGAGTTGTAAAGTTTGCCAAAATGCTACTTATGCTGCTATATTTTTAAAAGTTACGGAATATAGTACTCGCAAAAACTCCCGACGAAGAAGGGAAAGTGAAAGTACTGAACTAACGTTGTATGAGGGGTCTCACCCCTCAATAACTAATAAGTAAGAGACAAAACGTAAGTAAGATATACAGAAGTCAATATAGGAACACATCCAGTAAATTTAGTTGAAAAAATGTCAAAATGGGAGATGACATTTACGCAAAAAAATAGTATAAATACGAATGTTAGTCTTACGCTTAGGGATGAAGATTTTCCCATTCAAGAAAAAAAGTATGCGATTTTACTTAACTTCTAATTCTTTGGTATAAAATAAATTAATAAACTACCAGGGTAAAATAATAGAATGAGGAGTTAGTAAAAGTTGAAGAGAACAAAACTGCATCTACTTAAGAGCGAAACGGAGACTTTTTCATGTCATGTTTATGCCATGAAAGAAAAGGAAATGATTACCTATGGCACTGTTAAGCAAAAAAACCAGTGAGAAATTCAATTGCAGTGAGAGATATGTCCAGGGAACTAACAAACCCTACTTACCTTTCTGGAATAGCGCCTTACACTTAAGGTTGCTTTTCTACCTACTGACAACTGAGTTTCAAGAGTAATTAACAAATTCCGGCTTAACAGCAAAAAGACTTGAATAAAAAGTCAGGTTTCCGATCACAGGACAGCTCATGAACAGAATCATCAGGTTAAATGCAATCGAAACCTTAAACCAATCAGATATGTCAGGGAGAAATTTTCACAATTTGCACCCCCTAGGCGAGTTAGTATCTGAGAAGGTATTTATCTACGAGGTTAATGTAGCGTCTTTAGAAACAGGTGCTCTACCAGCAGCACCAGTAAGTACCCAAACTACTACAAAGACATTTTTCCAAACCGAAACCAAGAGTACAACAGATGGATTCATCTCTTTACAAAAAAGGTTACTCCATCAACCAACTAGAGCTTTTTCGGCTTCAGGAGCAATTAAAAGCATAGCCTTTTTTACAGCGGTTGTTTTTTGGGCGTGGACGGGAAAGATTGAACAAGTCAGTCATGTCCGAGGAAAATTTGTAGCATTGGGGGAGTTAAATAAACTTCAGTCGCAATACTTGGGTAAAGTCATTAATACCGCCATCCAAGGTGGTCAAGATTTGATCCCAACTCAGGTTATACCGGAAGTAGACAACTTACTGTTGAATGGGGAAGTTAAAACTTTAACAGCCACAGAAGAACCGTTTACTCAAATCACAACTTTGATGGACAAGACTGGTTTGCTTGCTCAAACTCGCGCTGCGATCGCAGTAGTCAACAAACAAGCTGCTCCTTGAAACAACAAATGTTTTTCACCGCCAACAAATGGATACTCAAGTTTCCCCCTCCTTGTTAGAGGTGACTTTGAGCGATCGCTAAATAGCAAGCATAAGTGGGTAATTTATAAACCCCCATTGAATTACAAATTACTGAAAACTACGAGACTAGTTCACTTTCACCAAAACAACAAACACTATGAACCAAGATATCGCTGGTAGTAACAACTTCGATAAATCTATTAATCCTGAGCAATTTGACCAAGTCGTTGAAGCCATTCTTGCTGGGAAGTACTCCTGGGCTTGTGTTCTTATGTTACGTTTTGCTGGCTACAATCCTCTTCATTACATTCCCTACCGCACTTACAACAGACTCCTCAAAGAAAATAATCCCCACGTTACCCAG
The DNA here is from genome assembly GCA_035967975.1 of Scytonema sp. PMC 1070.18. Taxonomy (GTDB): domain Bacteria; phylum Cyanobacteriota; class Cyanobacteriia; order Cyanobacteriales; family Nostocaceae; genus Scytonema. The sequence goes on along the minus strand of JAWQFQ010000015.1, from coordinate 47,632 downwards.
TCAAACCAGCAGCAAAATGCAAATCTCAAAATTGCCAAGCTACCTTCTGATAAAAGATCCAGCAATAATACACCAACCAGCTGCTTGAGCAAAATCAAAGACTTAGCTTATCTTGAGGTAGTGGGAAAGCGCAAAACAGAGATTCGTGGTGGTAACCAAAGCGAACAGCAGTGGATGACAAAACAAGTTCAGGAATATCATCAGTCACCTAACTCTGAGGTTCCATCAAAAACCCAAGATGTCCCTGTCAATGTTTGTGACTTTCATTGAACAATATCTAGAGTTTACAGACACTGAACAGCTCATAACCTGTCATGAAGTCTATGTTAAATCTGCATGGCAGGTTTTGTATTGGGGTGTAATTTTCCTAGAACCACGAGCAAGGATAAATAATCTCTCGATAGAGACTTGTCATGCTTATTCTTTACAGGTAAAATAGTGAGCACCTTTTACTTGGAAAGGACAATTTTAGTCCCGGTGCAATACTACTCGGTTAAGGCGGAACAGAAACCCGGTAACTCATGCGAAACCAGGTTTCTGAGCACATGAATAAACTTTAACCAAGCAAGATACAGTCCCGTTGTCTTTTCTCCCTTAGTCAGTATTTAAATGGATATCATTTAATTTTCATTAACTTTTATAACTTTATTTTATATAACTTGAACAAATTCCTTCAGCGCTGTGCCCTCCGCTTTTCTTTCTTAGCTTTTTATACCGCATTAACAGCAGTTTCAGTATAAGTATCTTAAAAAATCGGTTTTACAACCATGAATAAAGTTTTTATTTATACTTTTTACCCCATAGCTGTCCCCCTCATTATGCCTTATATCTCTTTTTGTAACAGCACTGCAAGTGCTTACTACTTTTTTTCTACAAATTTTTTATTGATTTCATGAATTTTCTAGTAATTTTTTGTGAATTGTAAAGTATTTCTTAATATCTATTGACAAAACCTCGATCAATTTACTAAATAAAAATCTTGGTACTAAAGTTACTAAAGTTAAGAAGTTAAATTTAGGGGGTTAAAATTGAGGAGCTAAAGTTAAGGGGTCTATAATCTTACTGTGAATTTTTGATGTTGTCTCTCAAATCTAGTTTGGTATGGTAGTAACATTACTGTTAAGGCTCTTGTGATTGCTGATGCGAAATAGCAGTAGTCCCGTACAAACAGGTAAGTATTTTAACTCAACCTGTGTTAGACAGCCTCTCTATCCAAGTTAAGTAGGGAAGTAAAACTTTGTTTAAGCTAAACTTAGCAAAAGTTAAGTATCTTGAGGTTCAGCCGTTAATTTCCTAAGCTGAGTTCGGTTGACCTCACAGCAGCTTAAAATCGTTGAGTCGTGTTTTCCTGATGATTAAGTGGTTAGTCTTATCATTCTAGAGGACGATGCCCTACCAGTGTTTTTGTTGCAGCATACTACAGGAGACTTTGGAGATTCGTCAAGTTTGTGAGGCGGTAAGAGATAACTTTGTTGAAGGCTTACAAGACGCAGTTGTTCATCACGGAAACTTTAGTCATGGTTGCTTTATCTACTATTAATGACGCTTTCTATCTCTGGCTAACAAGGCTTTCTGGATTGTCTGTTGCTAAGACCTGTAGACAGTCGTTTTGATGAACGGTATTGTCAAATCAAGCGATGTGTGAGCAATGCTACAAGTGCCGCCATTTTTACAGAGTTTTCCCAAAACTTTGAAGATGGATTCCTCTGAGCATTTATTGTCCATAAAATAAAAGACCCCCCTAGACTCCCAAAGTACTAGGAGGGCATTTTCCCAGGTTAATTACACATCATGCGCCTGTTAACTAGCTTCCCAGGGCTATTTAACGATGTAGCTGCTTTTCCTTTGCGACCGGGATAACCGCAGCTGTAGTGAATCTGCTTAACCCACTTTTCATACATGATGGCAACTGGTAGTAATTATGTCATACCATACCAGTCAACCACAAGATGTTGTTGCCTACAACTTTGCATTTAGCAAGCTTTTTACATTAAAAAGCAATTTGAAGACATATCCAAGGTAACAAGTACCGTTTCATTAAAACCGGAAAAATCTGCCAGCCTCATTACACGTAATGGGTTTAGCGCCAACGATGTTGAAAGGAATTATCCCCCCTAACCCAAGATTTTGGGTGCAAAACTAGTTAATTTTAGGGGGGATTTTTCCGGAGGCTGGCAGATTTTTACACGTTTAGACCCAACCGTAAGGCGCAAGTCGCGCATTCAAAAGTCAAAAGCCGAAAAGCTCATAAATTAGACGTTTTGGCGATTTGGAATGAGTGGTTTATTAACGCCGTACTGTTGTACTAGGAGTTTAATGAACCTAGGCTCGTCCCACTTGGTGTTGGAAGAGCAACAAGCAGTTAGCCGATCCTATGAACGTCAGTGATTGTCTTTTGGAGGATAAAATTTATTACATAGAGTCTACCCAAAATTTTTCCAGCCCATTCTTTCCTTCTGTAGGATGAAAGCTGTTCCACAACCTTATGATTAGTCATTTTTCTTTTACAATTGACTAATAACTAATGACAAATAATTAATAATTAATGACTACTTAATGATATACAGGTGAAATTTCTTCCATCTACGACGGGTTCAGAAGCGCGTGGATGCTGGAGACAATCGCTGCCAATAAGGTGCTCCTAAATCACCTTCATCTCTAATTAAATTTACATAACTTATTTAACCAGGAACATATTTTTCGATTCGTCTTCCTTACTCTTTTAAAAAGCTATAGAGGCTTTATGAAGCTACTAGAAGCCCCTAGACAGTGCTCGAAAAATCTGTTTCAAAGCTCTTGGCTAGCGATTGATAGCTGAAGGTTTTCTCAGTTTAGAGTCTCTAGATCAAAAATTACATACATAAAACTTTATTTAAAGATTTTATTAAGAAAAGACCGAATGTCAGGAGGAAATTTATTTTTTTGAAAAAATAACTTGACAAGATGTAGAGAATTGACTAAGAAGGGAATAGTAGTGTAATATACGGAATAAATCAGATTGAGTGTTGTCTGTCACTGTATCAGTTAGGTAGTTGCAAATTGTAGCAAGAGTCGGCAAGGCAAAGCAGAAGAGAAGAAGCTAAAGCCAAGGCTTTTTTAGTCAGGAGATTTAGCTAATCTTAGCCCTCTAACACTAGAAACTGGTTTTAAGCTCTTCTAGCATAAACCTTAACCTACACTTAAATTTTTGAACCTAATCTGTTAACTACTTCGCTAAGATTCATTGACATTATGGGAACACATGCGGCAACCAACCGAGAAGTTATTGTGAAATACTCTATTACTTTCAAATTTGCTCAAGGTGTACTATGATACTATTGCTTGAAAAACGATTATACAGTTCAACAAAATTTATTTAGTGAATTTAGTTATGGGATGACTGCCTATTGAATCTTTTACGAACGCTATCGTTTCTCAGTCGGGGATGCAAAAGCCATGATTTTAAAATCTTTAAGGATAAACTGGTTATTACTGCTTAGTATTTACGCACAAAGGCTCAAACAAGAGCTTACAAGAAAAATCCTGCTTCAACAGTAGGTCAACGAAGATGCTGGGAATTAATTCCACAGCAGGATAGAGCAATGCTTAAAGTTACATAGGAGTAGCCTCTTAAAACTCCCAAAATTAAGGGGAAGTCTCCTAGAGTTTCTTGAAAACCAAGGAATACCCTCCTAAACTCCCAAAAACTAGGAGGGGTCCTTACGAGGATAGTTACACATCATATAAACTTCTAATTAGCTTCCCAAGGCTAGTTAGTAGTTCGGTTGTTGCTCCTTTGCGACCGGGATAGCAACGACTGAAGCGGATCTGCTTGACCCACTTTTCTTCTATGACGGCAATTGGATATAGATTATGTTACATTCCTTCAAGTCCCTACTATCATCTGAAAGTAGTAAATATTCCTTGCTCGAATTCTTGGCAAGAAGAAGCAAGTCTTCTAAATTAACTAGAACTTGGCAGCTTCAAGATAAGGCGATCGCCCAGTTATTAGATTCTCCGCCTATCGGTGTTTAGTTTTCATTGGTCATTTCAGATAAGTTCCAATTTCAAGACCAAAAACTAAGTACCTTTAATGAGGGAGAAACAATGGTAACCGTATTTTCCGAACAACTGCTGGGTAAATCTCTTGCTACAGTTCTAGGCGAAACAGTTTCAGAACGAGAACTGGCTCGCTACCATAGCTTGGTAGAAATTGTAGAGCCACCTGTAACAAAGCAGTTTTGGCAGACAAACTGGTCTCAGCCAGGAATTTACCTGGTTCTATCGGGGAAGGTTAGGCTGTTAGATAGTGCCGAAAACCTGATCGCGACTCTTTATACAGGGTCATGCTTTGGGGAAGCAACGCTGTTTCCACAAGCACATTTCAGCCCATATGCTGCCAAAGCCTCGACAAATCTTAAGCTTTGTTATCTGAAACAGGAGATATTACAAGAGCTGATAGATAACGAGCCGAAAATTCGCGATCGCCTCTTTAAACGTGCAGAATTGTGGGATTTGGTGATGTTGTGTCGCCAAAATCCCCAGTTCAAAGGCAGCACATCGGATGTGTCCGGAATGCTTGAAGCCTTATCGTTGTTTGAGCGTTACGACATAAAGGCTCAAGAGTCAATATCTCTACCGACAGATAGTAGAGCATTTATTTTGCAAACAGGAGAACTGCGCCATTCTCAAGGTGATTTGTTAACACCAGGAATGGTGTACTCAGATTTCAAAAGTAATACTTGGCAAGCAACTCAACCAACAGTTGTTTACGTACTTGGGCAATCAAATTGGCTTGGTGCTTTGGAACACTGGCAGCAACTGACAGAATTGACCAACTCCGAAAACCAAGAGGCTGTTGTCAAGGAGCGCAAACCACGTCCCAACAAGCCAAAATCAGAACGAATAGCAACAGCTGGTAAAGTCATTCCCTTTCCTCAGCGAGAAGAGCCAAAACGAAGGCAACAGCAGGAGAAATCACGTCCATACTTTCCCAGCCCAAAGGTAAAAACAGGGCAATGGTGGGGACACCTTACCAAGAAGTATCCATTCTATGCCCAACACAGCGCGGCGGACTGTGGTGCAGCTTGTTTAGTGATGATTGGTCGCTATTGGGGCAAAAACTTTAGCGTCAATCGCCTCAGAGAGCTAGCTAACGTCCACCGTTACGGAGCATCTTTACGTGCTTTAGCAGCTGCAGCAGAGAGTATCGGCTTTGCAACCCGTCCGGTAAAAGCCAGTTTTGATAAATTTGTAGAACAACCCCTACCCGCTGTTGCTCACTGGGAAGGCAAGCACTACATCGTCGTCTACGAAATCACCAAAAAAAGGGTGATTGTCGGAGATCCTGCCATTGGTCAACGTGTCTTCACCCATGCAGAGTTTCAAGCCGGGTGGACCGGTTATGCATTGTTATTACAACCAACTGCAGAACTGAAAAACGCTGAAGAAGCAACTCACTCTTTGTGGCAGTTTTTTGAGTTGGTTAAACCCCATTGGAAGGTTCTGCTTGAGGTATTTATTGCTTCTGTATTGCTGCAACTATTTGGACTGATAACGCCGATATTTTCGCAGCTACTCTTTGACAGAGTAATAGTACAAGGTAGTGTTGTTACGTTAAATGCCGTCAGTCTGGGGATAGTCATTTTTAGTTTATTCAGCATTGTGATTAACGCCGTACGGCAATACTTGTTGTCTCACACGGCTAATCGTATTAGCATTGCACTGCTGGTAGGTTTTCTCAAACACACCTTCCGCTTGCCTTTAGGGTTCTTTGAGTCGCGTTACGTTGGAGATATCACCTCTCGCATTCAAGAGAACCAGAAAATACAGCGTTTTTTGACTGGCGAGACACTATCAATCATTTTAGATTTGCTGACATTATTTATTTATCTAGGAGTGATGCTCTGGTATAGCTGGAGCCTGACATTGCTAGTGCTATTAGTTGTGCCGCCATTTTTCGTCCTAGCGTTTGCAAGTACGGGTATATTGCGGCGGATGTCCAGAGAAATATTTACAGCAGGAGCTGAACAAAGCAGTTATCTGATTCAATCGCTGACAGGAATTCGCTCCATCCGCTCAATGGCGATTGAGCAGTCAGTGCGCTGGCGTTGGGAAGAACTTTTGAATAATGTGGTCAAAAAAGGTTTTACAGCGCAGGTGATTGGCATTCGCTTGCAAGTGATTGGCGGCGGTATTGATACATTAACCAGTGCTTTATTGCTATGGTACGGAGCGTGGTTAGTGATTAACAATCAACTGACTATAGGACAGTTAGTTGCCTTCAATATGTTAAAGGGTTACGTCATCAGTCCCTTCAAACGACTCGCTCTAGTGTGGAATCAATTGCAAGAAATCTTCATTTCTGTGGAACGGATTAATGATGTGTTACAAGCCGAACCAGAGGAAGACTTGCTCGCCTCACCGCGCAAGCCCCTGATGAAACTGCGCGGTCACATTCGCTTTGATAACGTCACTTTCCGCTATCACCCAGAAAGCGATATTAACGTCCTGGAAAATCTGAGTTTTGAGATTCAACCCGAGCAAATGGTAGCAGTGGTGGGACGTAGCGGTTCTGGGAAAACAACCCTATCAAAGTTGATTTTGGGTCTATACCCCCCGACAGATGGTAAAGTTTTCATTGACGGTCATGATGTTAACGAAATTTCTTTACACTCGCTCCGGTCGCAAATCGGTGTTGTAGACCAAGGTACGTTCTTGTTTGGCGGTACCGTTCGAGAAAATATTAGTATTGCTCACCCAGATGCCTCTTTAGAAGAAGTTGTGGAAGCGGCGCGTCTGGCTGGTGCAGATGAATTTATTCAACGATTAGCGATGGGTTATGAAACCGAAATCGGGGAAGGTGGCGGTATGTTATCTGGAGGACAACGTCAACGTATAGCCATTGCTCGTGCTTTGCTTGGCAATCCCCGATTATTAATTTTCGATGAAGCAACCAGTAACCTAGATGCGGAATCGGAACGAATTATTCAGAACAACTTGAAAACAATACTTAAAGGGCGCACCAGCCTCGTTATAGCTCATCGTCTTTCTACTGTACGCAATGCAGACCTCATTCTGGTACTCGATCATGGCGTTCTAGTTGAAAGTGGTACTCACGATGAGTTAATCGCTAAAAAAGGTCATTACTACTACCTCAATCAACAACAACTGTCACAAGCGGGTTGAGTTAGTTGTTAGTTGCTAGTTGTTAGTGGTTAGTGGTTAGTTGTTTAATTAACTACGTCTCGGCTTACCTCACTCCTACATCTCCCGATTTGGAGATAAAACTATGCCTATTCCATCTCACAATTCATCTTCTGTAGTTCCTCAGCAAGAAGCTGAGCAGTATGAAAATTACACTCAGCCGCAGAAATATGCAGAAGTCCCTGAGTTAGCTCCTTCATCAGACCCAACAAATAAGATAGATGACTGGCATTATGGCACTGAAGAATTGCTAGATGCTTTACCACGTCCTTGGACACGTTCAGTGTTGTATGTGATGCTGGGATTGAGTCTAACTGTCTTGCCTTGGTCAATGGTTTCAAAAATTGATGAAACAGGGAGTGCTAGAGGACGGATCGAACCAAAAGGCGCAACTCAAAAATTGGACAGTCCAGCACTTGGAACCGTAAATCTCGTCAGGGTCAAAGAAGGCGAAAACGTCACAGTCGGACAAGTTCTATTGGAGTTGGAGTCAGATGTATTAAAAACTGAACTTGAGCAGATTCAGGAAAAATTGCTTGGGTTGCAGAATCAAAAGGCAAACATAAAATTACTCCAGAATCAATTGAAGGTCTCTCTCGGCACTCAGCAACAACAAAACCAAGCTCAAGAGTTAGTCAAACAGTCTCAAGTTGAGCAGGCTCGACAAAACCTCAATGCCCTGAAAACTGCTTATCAAGTTCAGCAAGAAGAAGCACAAGCAAAAGTTAACCGAATCGAGCAAGCCCTAGATTCCAGTAAGGCGGCTTATAAGCTAGCTGAAGTTCGTCTCCAAGCTGCTCAAGAAAAAGTTCCGCGCTATAAAAGAGCCTTTGATGAGGGAGTGATGTCACAAGACCGCTTCAAGGAAGTGGAACAAGCGGCAAAAGAAAATTATGAACGTCTCATACAGGCTAAAACTGAGGTTTCGCAAGCACAGCAGAGCCTTAAAGAACAACAAAGCAATTATCAGAAGACTCTTTATCAGGCTCAGTCTGAGATCCAACAAGCTGAATTACGCTTGCAGGAAGAACAACGCAGTTATCAAAGTCTGATTCATACAGGGAAACTAGCCGAACTTAAAGCTGAGGAACAACTCAAAGAACTAGAAACGCAACACAACACTCTCGAATCAGAAATTGCCCAGACTAAGACTCAGATTGCATCTTTAAAAATTCAATTGGGTCAACGAGTGGTGCGATCGCCTATCAATGGTGTGATTTTCGATTTGCCTATCACCAAGCCAGGAGCAGTTGTTCAACCAGGTCAGAGAGTCGCTCAAATTGCGCCCAAGAATGCTGGCGTGGTTCTTAAAGCAAGTATGCCTATCCAGGACAGTGGTTTTTTGAAAAAAGGAATGCCAGTGAAAGTAAAGTTTGATGCTTATCCTTTCCAGGAATATGGCATTGTCTCAGGGAAAGTCACTTGGATTTCTCCAGATTCAAAATTGAGTGAGACACCACAAGGTAATATAGAAAACTTTGAGTTAGAAATTGCCTTAGACCGAGACTATATCCAGAATGGTGCTAAACGCATACCTTTAGCCCCCGGACAGACAGCAACAGCAGAAGTGATTATTCGTCAGCGGCGCGTTATTGACTTAATCTTAGATCCATTTAAGAAATTGCAAACAAACGGTCTAGAGCTTTAGTTATTGATGATTATTTTTACAACCAACCAAATTTTCCGAGGGATGGCATCATGTCAGAACAACTGATCATTACGACTTCAGACATTATTCATAGTCTCAAACTGTCTTGTCAGATTCCTGATGTTATCGAGGCGATCGTATCCAAACATATTATTGCTAAGGCAGTTCAAAAAGCTGGACTTGAAGTTGAGCCAGAAGAACTACAGCAAGAAGGAGACAAAATCCGCCTTGAGAAAAAACTCATCAAAGCGAAAGATACCTGGGCTTGGCTGGAAAAACATCATCTGTCCGTGACTGATTTTGAGAAACTAGCTTATAACAATGTTCTTGTCAAGAAATTAGCGAATCATTTATTTACATCTCACGTCGAAAAGTTCTTCTACGAACACCAGCTAGATTATGAAGCTAGTGTTACCTATGAAGTGATTTTCGAGGATAAAGACTTGGCTTTAGAAATGTTTTACGCCCATGAAGAAGGCGAAATTAATTTCTCTGAAATTGCTCGTCTGTATATACAAGACCCAGAACTTCGTCGTACAGGTGGATATCAAGGGCTTCGCGATCGTAAAGAATTTCGTCCGGAGATTGCAGCGGCTGTATTTGCCGCAACACCACCTCAGATTCTTAAACCAATTCCAACACCAAAAGGTGCGTATTTAATTTGGGTAGAAGAAATTATTAAACCTGAATTAGATGAGCAGTTACGCGAAAAAATAATTTCGGAATTGTTTGCTAATTGGTTGAAACAAGAAATCGAGTATTTAGAAATAGTCACTCAGTTCGAGGAAAATTCCATAAAACCTCAGAAAGACTTGTTAAATCAGGCTTAAGTAGGTGGGTAAAAATAAAGACACTTATCGAAGATTAGCGATCAGTTACAGTTTAAGCTAGTTAACTTTATCGAGACTAACCTACTTAGTACAGGTATGGAATACCTAAAATAGCTAACTAGACGGAAGAACAATTGTGTCAATGTTTGATTGTAAGAATATTTAGTTTTCACTTGCAACTAAATTTTGTTTTGAAAAACATTTTACTTCAGAATTCTATGGTCTTATAAAAAATAAAACCTTAATTGAAATACAATGTTGTCTTGACAGTAAGAAAACAAAACTTCCTGTCAAATTTGGCGTTTTTTATAATTTTCTATCCATAAGTAAAGAGATTTTTTTTTAAAGAAAACAACTAAAAATATCTATGATTTTTTTCAAAAAAAAGGTTGACTTTATAAAATAGGAAAGCTATATTATGAATGTGAGCAAAAACAAAAGGCGCTCACAAAAAATTCCCAAAAACAGTTAATTCCCAGGAGAAAACCAAATGATTATTTCTGATCTTTCTTACTTAGAAGCAGTTGAAGCTAACAGTGTTGTAGGTGGTTCTTACTTCGTTGCTTATAAGAATGTTGACATCAACATTGATTTTGATGAAACCCTTAATATCGATAAGAACGTTACTTCTAACGTTAGCATTACCGGCAACTTGGCTACATCTGAATCTAGTGCTGATGCATTCGGTAACAACACCATAGCTCAGAGTGGCGCTTTCACCTTCACCAGCGATAACCAATCTAGCTCTAACGCTTTCGCTGTTTCTGGAACCAACTAAGAATGAAACTCTTGATTCCCAGCAAATGTGGAGTGCTGTGAGTAGAGTGAGTTTCTAAACTTAATGCAGAGTCATTAGGTTGAGATGGAGGAGATGAGAGAAGAAAGGAAATAGGGAAGTTGCTTCCCTACCTCCACGACTTTCCTTCTCCTCTTCTTCCATATACGGAAAAGAAATTTATACGATTAGTCGGGGACTCCCCAGGTAGTTGAGTCTTCGGCTAGTTATTTAGTATCTACTCACTACTATCAAAACATTTGCAGGAGGGAAAAGCACTTGAGTTCAGAGAGGAAAAGGAGAAGAAAGTGGAGTATGATCGCCAGGCATTAAGCAATGCTCTCCATGACCAAGACAAGCTCTCCCCAGAGCAAAGAGACTATTACGCTGCCTTAAGCAACCAGATAGGCAATAAGTGCAAAAATGCTGGTGATTTAAAGACGGCAGTGGTTTACTATCAACAGGCTGTTGTGTTGCAACCAGATTTAGCAGATGTTCACAATAACTTAGGAGATGCACTCCAACAGATGGGGCAGATAGATGCAGCCCTGCGTTCTTATTGTCAAGCCATCAGCATTAAACCTGATTTTGCTTACGCGTACAACAACCTGGGAAATATCTATAAACAAAAGGGTCAATTAAAAGAAGCAGTCACAGCATACCAACAAGCTTTAAAGCTTGAACCCGGATTAGCCTTAATACATAGCAATTTGGGAAATGCCTTCAAAGCAATGGATAAATTAGAAGCAGCTGTAGAGTCTTATCAAGAATCTATAAGGCTCAAACCAGATATTGCTATGGTTCACTACAATTTGGGAAATGCTTTTCAAGCAATGGGTAAACTAGAAGCAGCGGTTGCATCCTATGAGCGAACCTTAACGATACAGCCCGAATTTACTCATGCCAAGTTTGCTCTTTTGATGAGTCAGCTTCCCATCATTTATTCAAGTACTGAAGAAATTACTGACAGACGAGACAATTATTACAAATATCTGCAAAGTTTAGCAAGTCATTATCGAGATATTTCTCAAGAAGAGCGTGCAAAGGCTGCTGATGCTGTTGGTTCATTGCAACCTTTCTATCTAACCTACCAAGGTTTAAATGACCGGGATTTGCAGCAAATTTACGGGCAAATGATTTGCCAGATTTCAGCAAGCTGTTATCCCCAGTGGAGCCAACCAATTCATACCCCAATTATAGAACCAGACGAGAAAATTCGAGTGGGTTTTGTTTCTGGATTTCTGATTAATCATTCTAATTGGAAAATCCCTATTAAGGGTTGGGTAGAAAACTTAGATAGAAGCGAATTTGAATTATTTGGATATCATACTGGTTCAAAACGGGATCGAGAGACTGTAGTAGCAGCAAAAGCATTTGACAAATTTACTCAAGGTCCACTTCTACTAGAACAGTGGTGTGAGTTGATTCGTCAAGATAGGTTACACATCTTAATCTTTCCAGAATTTGGGATGGACCCTATGTCTGTGAAATTGGGCTGCTTAAGATTAGCTGCTATCCAAATGACCTCATGGGGACATCCTGAGACTAGTGGATTAGCAACAATTGACTACTACTTAAGTAGTGAATTGATGGAATCCGAAAATGCCCAAGAGCATTACACTGAAAAATTAGTTAAATTACCGAATCTCTCCATTTATTATACGCCTTTAGCAATTCAACCTCAACCCAGGTCCAAACAAGATATCGGCATCGACAATGATGAAATCATGTTCTGGTGCTGTCAATCATTGTTCAAATATTTACCTCAATACGACGATATCTTTGCCAGAATTGCTAGGGATTTAAGGAATTCTAAGTTTGTATTTATTAAACATACCAGCGAACGGATTACAGAAGTCTTTTGCCAGCGGTTAAGCCGTGTTTTTGAGGAATTTGGTCTCAATTATCAAGACCATTGCATATTTTTGCCTTTTATGAATTCTAAGACTTTTGCTGGAACGGCAGCGATCGCAGACGTTTTCCTGGATAGTATCGGTTGGTCTGGGTGTAACTCTAGCTTAGAATCTGTCGCCCATAATACTCCGGTTTTGACTTTATCAGGAGAGTTAATGCGGGGGAGACACAGCATGGCTATCCTCAAAATGATGGGTATAGAGGAAACCATTGCTGCAACCAAAGAAGATTATGTAAAAATTGCAGTCCGTCTGGGCAAAGATGCTCAATACCGCCAATATATCTCTGACCTAATTGCTGAAAATAAGCATAAGCTATACAACGACTTAAAACCAGTTAAAGCCCTTGAAGATTTTTTCTTCAAAGCGCTGAATAAGACAAGGAGAAATACCACACAGGTCGCTGAAGTTTTGCGCCTAGCAATGCACCATCATCGAACTAATCGCTTAGTTGACGCTCAGCAGAGTTATCACCAAGTTCTGGTACAACAACCCAATCATCCAGAGGCTTTATACGGTCTGGGTATATTGGCGCAGCAGATGGGACAGCTTCAAGAAGCAGAACAGTTCTTGAGTGCATCTGTGCAGGTGCAGCCAGATTCTGTTAAGGGTTGGTTCAGTTTGGGCAATCTGTACCAAGCTCAAGGACAATTACCAGAAGCGGAAAAAGCTTACCAACAAGCCATTACACTGCGACCAGATGCAGGGACAATTTATAATAATCTGGGCTACACCCTGCAACAACAAGGCAAGTTAGCTGAAGCTGAGACCTGCTATCAAAAAGCCTTGGAACTTCAACCTAACTGTGTGGAAGCAGATGTGAATTTGGGTAACACCCTTCACACTCAGGGGAAGCTTTCGGCAGAAAAACAAGCCTACTATGCACAATTGAATTACAAACTGGGCATTGCCCGGAAACAAGCAGGTGATTGGAAAACTGCTGTGATTTATTATCGACAAGCGATCGCCATCCAATCGGACTTAGTAGATGCTCATTTTAACTTAGGGGTAGTGCTACAAGAACAAGGCGAATTGGAAGAGGCGATCGCTTGCTATCAAAGAGTTTTGGAGTACAATCCCCAATCTAGGGAAGCTCATATACGTTTAGAACAAATTTACCAAACCCAGCAAAAACTAGAGGTTTCATAATTATGAACCAGTATAAAGTTATAGTTAAACGGGTCGTTTCACCTAATGGCAAGATAATTGCAGAGACAAAAAGCGTAGTTGCAGTATCTAGCGATGGTGAAAGTGAGATGAGTCAAAGTGTTTCAGTCGAAGTCTCATCTACGAATAACTCCATCTCTTCTTCAAAATCTAGTTCTAGTTCTCGTGTTAATTAGCAAGATATAAGAATCATTTTCAGTCGTATGACTCTGACTAATGTCGAGGCAGATACATTAGTCAAAAGTGTTGTTTTTGAAGATTTTTTTGACATTTAAGCTACTGAATTTCAAGATACACAGGATTAAATTCTCAACAAATTTGTCCTGGAGTATTCGATTTTATCTAACTGCAATTCAAGACAAGATACACTGGCTGTTTAGCGTTTTTATACAATCTTCACAGTACAACGCTTCAAGAGATGATACAATTTTATTAAATGCATAAATATGACAAAAAGCGTGTCATTTTGTATTTGAGATGTACAAAACATCCGAAAGCAAATCCACTCTTATTCAAAGCATCTGCTGCCAAGAAGAAGATTGTAAAGTCGTTGAACGCAAGATTTTGGAATTAAGGAGATAGATTCATGGTATTTACACGTGGAACCAATGGGAACGATACCCTTGAAGGTACATCCGGCGACGATCAGCTATATGGTCAATCTGGTAACGATCTCTTGCGAGGTTTGGCAGGAAATGACTTCCTAAATGGAGATGCAGGCAGAGATATTTTAGAAGGTGGTGAAGGCAACGACACCCTTTTTGGTGGTAATGACGATGACGGTGATGTTGTTGATTCTAACGGAGATGGCATTCCGGATACTCCCACTGATGCTAACGGAGATGGTAAACCAGAACTAGGTTTGTTTGGGGGTAATGGAGATGACTACATCGACGGCGGTGCAGGCAATGACTTCCTGGATGGAGGTGATGGTAATGATACCCTCCGAGGAAACAGCGGTGATGATTACCTCTTAGGCGGAGCGGGAGATGATCAGCTTTTTGGTGTGAGTGGCAATAATTATATTGATGGAGGAACTGGTAACGATTTGATCCAAGGAGCTAGTGGCAGCACCTTTTTGAACACAGGGAAAGATATTCTTCGAGGTGGTGAAGGCAACGACCAGATATTTGGATTATCAAATGACGATCAGCTCTTTGGAGATAATGGTGATGACACCCTTGATGGTGATAGCGGTAACGATCGCCTTGAGGGAGGTAATGGGAACGATGTCCTCAATGGAGACGTAGGTGATGACCTACTATTCGGCGACCTTGGCGAAGATACCCTTGATGGAAGCAGTGGCAATGATGTTCTCGAAGGGGGTGGTAATGATGACGTACTACGTGGTGGAACTGGCGATGATGTCCTCATTGGCGTTGGTCGAGGCAGCACTTCTATTTTTTCAGGTGGAATAGCTCCAGGATATGGAGAGACCGATCTCTTGACAGGAGGTGATGGCGCTGACCGTTTTGTTCTCGGTGGTAACGGACAGTTTTACTATCTTGGTGGTTCAGCTGTTGGTCAAGGTTTCTCTCTCTTCGATGCGGCTATTATCGGCAAAGAAGTTGAAGGAGGTGCAATCGAGCGGGACTTTGATGCAACTACTGGCGATATCATTCAGCTTCAGAGTGGTCTGAACTATCAATTGGGAACAGCAAGCATTTTTACCGCTACCGACACAGTGATTTTTGCAAATGTGGGACTGGGGAACGATATACTTGCCGTTGTGGTTGGAGCAACTCCAGGAGAGGTGAGTCCAGCAATAACTCTTGTGTAAGAATTTTCCAATTCATCTGAATAACCTCCTACTCATTGAGATTGCATTTTTGGCTTAAGAACTGCTAGTAGTCAGTGCATATGACTGGTGAAAGATATCCCAAATAAAAGAAAGGTTGCATCTACTTTACTTCCATAAAGTTGATTGCAGATAATAGCCCTAGGAGTCGTGAAAAAATAAATTGATAAAGTTTGTTACTATATTGAACTTACTTTTAACGCTCTAATTAAAAAGTTACGTAACTTATTTTTACATGATTCCCCACAACTGAATTTGTAAAAGTCTATACAAAACTTGAATTTTTTATTGTATGACTAATCGAACAACATAGACGAGTTTTAAAAAGCTTTTAAGAATTGAAGATTTGAGGAGATAAATCATATGACTTGCACAAGAGAAGATGGGACTGAATCAGTACGAAAACAGACGTTACCTACTCAGCCTAAAAATCAAGTCGCAAAAAACTCCTTAGAAGTGAGTGAGCTCCTTCAGATCGCAGTTCAATATCAACGAGCTAATCGCCTAGTGGAAGCTGAGCAACAATATCGTCGAATTCTGGAAAAAAATAGCAACCACCCTGAAGCTTTATATGGACTTGGTGTGTTAGCACAGCAGAAAGGACAACTCCAGACATCTGAGCAGTTACTAAGCGCTGCTTTGCAAGTTCAGCCTGACTCTGTGAAAATATGGTTTAGTTTGGGGAATTTGCGTCTGGCTCAAGAGCAGTTTCAGGAAGCAGCGATCGCATACCGCCAAGCACTAGCCTTACAACCAGATTCACTACCAATCAATAATAACTTAGGTTATGCTCTGCAACAGCAAGGACTATTTGACGAAGCAATTAACTACTATCAAAAAGCTTTAGAGTTAAAACCTGATTTCAAAGAAGCAGAGGCGAATCTAGGGAACACACTGCACGCTCAAGGTAAACTCTCAAATGAGCAACAACTCTATTATGCACAATTGAATCATAACTTAGGTGTTGCCCGAAAGAAAACAGGAGATTTGAAGACAGGTATTGCTTATTTTAGACAAGCGATCGCCCTGCAACCCGATTTGGTAGAGGCTCATCATAACTTAGGAGTGACGCTGCAACAGCAAGGAGAGTTAGACGAGGCATTTGTTTGCTATCAAAGGGTCTTAGAACTTAATTCTAACTATGTAGAAGTATACTTTAACTTAGGTAAGATTTATCAACAGCAACAACAGTTAGATCGAGCAGCAGGTGCTTTTCGAGAATGGTTGAAGCGAATTAATCCTCACTATGCCCAAGCTATAGAAACTTATCAAAGTGCTGAAAATTCTCAGGAAGCATTCGTAACACCACCTATTTCTCTTACAGAGGTTACTGTTGGTGCTTATCAATTTCCAGCTATTCCACCCGTATCTGATGCTGAAAAACCTCGACCTTTCTGGAGTGTGGTGGTAACTGTATATAATCGAACTGACTATATACTTGAATGTCTTGCGAGCGTACTAGCACAATGGTCAGGAAAAGAAGAGATGGAAATTCTGGTCATGGATGATGCTAGTAAAACATCATTATGTGAGCTAGTGAATTCGATTGGGCGAGGGATAGTTCGCTATTACAAAAATCCACAGAATCTCGGTTTACCAGGTAATTGGAATGCCGGAATTGCTTTGAGTCGCGGACAGTGGATTCATTTACTTCATGATGATGACTGTATTTTAACTGGTTTTTATTCAAAGTTGCAGCAGAGCCTGAAGGGGTGTTTAGACTCTGTAGGGGCGGCTTTTACAGGTTATGAAAACATCAACGATAAAGGGAAAGTTATATTTTCTAAACAAGTATATGGAGATTACAAGGGCATAGCTCCTCAGGATTGGTTACGAAAGATTGGAGTCACCAATCCATTAAATATGCCTGCGGTAGTTATTCGTCGAGAGACCCATGAACGGCTGGGTGTTTATCATCCTGAATTAACCTATACAAGCGACTGGGAACTTTATAAGCGCATTGCTGCTACGTATGATTGGTGGTATGAACCAGGGATTTTAGCTCGTTATCGCGAACATTCTAACAATGCGACTACCGAACTTTTATTATCTGGAACTCAGATGATATCAATCCGCCGTGCGATTGAAATCTCAGAAAGTTACCTGCCATCTGAACTTTGTGCGGATGTTACAACAAAGTCCCGTAACCTTCACTTTAACTATTGCCTGCAATCCGCAAAAATTCCGTTGCAAGCTGGTAATGTAGCTGGAGCATGGCGTATGCTTGAGGAGGCTCTCAGAATTGATTGGTCTTCTAGTACAGTGACAAAGTTATTCGCTTGGTTGAAACAGGATCAAGCAGAATTATTGCGGAATGAAATCGTCTTAAAGTTAATTTCGCTTCCGCTAAGTGATAGTTTGGCAAATTAAGATTGAAAGTAAAAAAAACTTTTTTTAAGTTATCAGAAAATTAGATGAAAACGACTCTTGAAACACCCCAATCTACGATTGAACAGCATCAAAGCAATCATCAAGCACAAGTTGAACAAGAAAATTATAAGATGATAGCAGCACAGCCTGACAATCCTGATGCTTTATACAGATTAGGGTTACAGGCGCAGCGGGCGGGACAGCTTCAGGAAGCTGAAAAGTTTTTTAATGCAGCACTCCAAGTGGAGCCAAAGTTTGTCCAAGCTTGGTTTAGCTTAGGAAATTTGCAACAAGCTCAAGGTCAGTTAACAGCAGCAGAAACTGCTTACCACCAAGCTTTAGCTCTACAGCCAAATTTAGTAGCCATACATAATAATCTTGGTTACACTTTGCAACAGCAAGGCAAGTTTGACGAGGCGATCGCCTGCTACCAAAAAGCTCTGGAGATTCAGCCTAACTGCGTAGAAGCAGATGTAAATTTAGGCAATACGCTTCATGTCCAAGGTAAACTATCCCCAGAGCAACAAGCTCGCTACTCAGTCTTGAACGAGCAGTTGGGTACTGCAAGACTTGAAGCTAGGGATTCAACAACAGCAATTGCTTACTTCCGGCAAGCAATTATTTTACAGCCAGAGTCAGTGAAAGCTCATTATAAGTTGGGACTGGCTCTAGAAAAACAAAACCAACTTGAAGAAGCGATCGCTTGCTTTGAAAAAGTACTACAACTTAACCCCCATGATGGAGAAGCTTACCTTAACTTAGGTAGAATTTACCAAGCACAAAAACAGCTGCAAAAAGCGGTTAGTTCTTATCGACAAGGGTTAAGTCTTATCAATCCTTGCTACGGAAAAGCTGTAGAAGCTTATCAAGAGGCTGATATCACTGATGAGGTACCAGTGACACCACCAATTCCCCAAGGGGCAGTGATTGTGGGAGATTATAATTTCCCAGCTATTCCAGCCGTACTAAGTGAGCAAGCTCAGGGTCCTTTCTGGACTGTAATTATACCAGTCTATCAACGTACCAATTATATTCTCGATTGTTTAGCTGGCGTACTGGCACAATGGCAGGGAGAAGACGACATGGAAATCCTGGTCTTGGATAATGCCAGTACACCACCACTTTTCGATTTGGTCAATTCTATAGGTAAAGGAATAGTAAAATACTACCGACATCCGCAAAACCTTGGAGTTGTAGGAAATGGGAATGCAGGTCTTGCTTTGAGTCGAGGGAAGTGGGTTCATATTCTTCACGATGATGATTGCGTCTTTCCTGGTTTTTATTCCCGACTTAAACAGAGCCTTGAGAACTGTCCGCAATCTGTTGGTGCTGCTTTTACTGGTTTTAAGTATATCAACGAGAAAGGTGAAAGCGTAGAGATTGGGGAAATAACTTCAGTCTATGGAGACAACAGAGGTATTGCTCAGGACTGGCTACAGCGAATTGGCGTTTGTGGTCTAATAGTCACACCAACGGTAGTCGTTAGACGGACAACTCACGAACATTTAGGGGGATATGCTCCTGAATTACAAGGAATTGACGAATGGGAAATATATAAACGCATTGCTGCTTTTTATGATTTTTGGTACGAACCAGGACTTTTAACTGGTTATCGCATACATTCGAGCCGAGAAACGTGTAGTAATTGGCTTTCTGGTAGTTTGTCTAAGCGTATTCGTCGTGCGATCGAAATTACCTCTAGTTATCTTCCTGCTGAATATAATGCAGAAATTACAGCAAAAGCCCGCAGACACAACTTTAATTACTGTCTGAGAAACGCAAAAATTCCTCTCAAAGCTGGTAATCTAGCTGCTACATTTTGTATTATCCAAGAAGCACTGAAAATTGACCAATCTTCAGAAGCGATCGCTAAGCTATTTGAATGGCTCAACCAAAAAGAAGCAGCTCCAGTAAGAGATGAGATTGTGATGCGATTAATGAAGAGCTAACT
Source organism: Scytonema sp. PMC 1070.18 (assembly GCA_035967975.1). GTDB lineage: Bacteria > Cyanobacteriota > Cyanobacteriia > Cyanobacteriales > Nostocaceae > Scytonema. The sequence goes on along the minus strand of JAWQFQ010000015.1, from coordinate 27,995 downwards.
AGGTCGATACACATAAAATTAACTGGTTAAAACCGTCATCAGTCATTATTAAAGTTATGATGCAACAAAGTAAACATTTAAAGCGGGGTAGCTGTCTATTTTGCGGAACAGAGTTACGCCATACATTTGTGGATTTAGGAATGTCTCCACCCTGTGAAAGCTATCGCAGTCTGGAACAGCTAAATGAAATGGAGCCTTTTTATCCACTACATAGTTATGTTTGCGAAAAATGTTTTTTAGTACAACTTCAAGAGTATATTAGTCCAGAAAATATCTTTAGTGACTACGCTTATTTTTCCTCCTACTCTGATAGCTGGTTACAACACGCTAAGAACTACGTTGACATAGCAGTGGAACGTTTTCAATTAACAAACCAGAGTCAGGTAGTGGAAATAGCTAGTAATGATGGTTACTTACTGCAATACTTTGTTGAAAAAAATATACCTTCACTTGGAATAGAGCCAGCTGCCAATATTGCTAAAGTGGCAACAGAAAAAGGTATTCCGACAGTGGTGAAATTCTTTGGAGAAGAGACAGCTAGGGAACAAGTTAATAAAGGAAAACGCGCTGATTTATTAATTGGTAATAATGTTCTCGCTCATACTCCCCATCTCAATGATTTTGTCAAAGGGTTGAAAATCTTACTTAAACCGCAGGGTGTAATTACAATGGAATTTCCACACCTGATGTGGTTAGTAGAGGGAAATCAGTTTGACACTATTTACCACGAACACTTTTCTTATTTTTCTTTCATTACCGTAGAAAAGATTTTTGGTTTTCATGGTTTAACTATCTTTGATGTTGAAGAATTACCGACTCATGGTGGTTCTCTAAGAATTTATGCTCGTCATACCGAAGACTTGTCTAAACCTACTAGCCAGCAAGTCTTAGAACTTAAAACTAGAGAAGAAGCTGCTGGAGTGACACGTTTAGAATACTATCTTTCCTTTGGCGAACAAGTGAAGGAAACCAAACGCAGGTTGCTCGATTTCTTGATTAAAGTTAAACGCGAAGGGAAATCGATTGTGGGTTATGGTGCTCCAGGTAAAGGAAATACCCTCTTAAACTACTGCGGAATCCGCACAGATTTTCTTGACTATACAGTAGATCGCAGCCCTTATAAACAAGGTCAATTTTTACCAGGAACGCACATTCCCATTTTTCATCCGGATAAAATACAAGAAACTAAGCCGGACTACGTATTAATTTTACCTTGGAATCTGAAGGACGAAATTATGGCGCAAATGACATACATTCAGAGTTGGGGTGGTCAATTTGTTGTTCCCATACCGGAAGTTAAAATTTACACGTAGTTATCTAAATTTGATGATTTTTGATACCAATTCTAATTGTAATTAAAGAGGATAGAAACATGAAAGTTGTATTATTTTGTGGTGGTTTTGGAACTAGAATAAGGGATTATTCTGAAACCATTCCCAAACCAATGATTAATATTGGTTATCGACCAATATTGTGGCATATAATGAAGTACTATGCCCACTATGGACACAAAGATTTTATTTTGTGTCTTGGTTACAAGGCTGATATGATCAAGAGCTATTTCTTGAATTATAATGAATGGATTTCTAATGATTTTACTTTATCAAATGGAGGAAATATCAATTTATTTAATCGGGATATTCAAGATTGGAATATTACTTTTGTGGATACTGGGTTAACGGCTAGTATTGGTCAAAGGTTTAAGGCAATTGAAGAATATTTAGAAGGAGAAGAAGTCTTTCTAGCTAACTACAGCGATGGACTGACAGATTTACATCTACCAACTTATATTGAACATTTTTATCAACGAAATAAAATCGGTAGCTTTTTGTGTGTAAGACCGAGTCAAACCTTCCACTTAGTTGACATAGATGACCAAGGTTTAGTGAAAGATATCAAGGATGTACAACAACGCGATATCTGGATTAACGGAGGCTATTTTATCTTCAAAAAAGAAATCTTTAACTTTATTAACCAAGGAGAAGAACTGGTTCTCGAACCTTTCCAAAGATTGATTGCTAGAAAAGAACTTTTTGCCTACCAATACACCGGCTTTTTCGGGGTTATGGATACCTTTAAAGAGAAACAACAGTTAGATGATATGTATACTCGTGGTGAAAGACCTTGGGAAGTATGGAGAAATAAACAGTTAGAAGCATCCCTTGTATAGCATCTTAAATCATTCGTGAAAACTGAGAAACCTGGGGTCTTAAAAAAAAGCAGGTTTCTACAGTCTCACAATTTTCACAAATCAAATAGGATTGCTATATTATGATGAAAGTCAATTTTGACAAAACAGATGAATCTGAATACAAGATTCTCTGTCTGGGTGCTCATTGCGATGATATTGAAATCGGCTGTGGAGGAACAATCTTAAAGCTGATTGAGAAATACCAAAATATTATTCTTTATTGGGTTGTCTTCAGTTCTAATGAGCAGAGAGAAGAGGAAGAACGTGCAAGTGCCAATCGTTTCTTAAAAGAAATACAAACAAAAAAGGTAATCGTTAAAGATTTCCGAGATGGCTTTTTGCCTTTTCAAGGAATAGAGGTGAAAGAATGCTTTGAACAATTAAAGCAAGAATTTTCACCAGATATCATTTTTACTCATTACCGAGACGATCGCCACCAAGACCACCGCCTAATTTCTGATTTAACCTGGAATACCTTTAGAAATCATCTCATCCTAGAATATGAGATTCCCAAGTACGATGGCGACTTGGGATATCCTAATTTCTTTGTTCATTTAGATGAAGCATTATGTCGTCGAAAAATTCAGTATCTTCTGGATTCGTTTCCTTCTCAAAATCATAAACAATGGTTTACGGAAGAAACTTTCCGTTCAATTCTAAGGATTCGGGGAATTGAATCTAATTCACCTAGTAAATACGCAGAAGCATTTCACTGTAGAAAAATCGTTTTTTAAAAAATTGTAAATTTCGTTATGAAATTCACGGAAATTAAGTTACAAGGGGCATTTATTCTAGATTTAGAACTGCGACAAGATAACCGTGGCTTTTTTGCTCGTAGTTTTTGTGCTCAGGAATTTAAAGCTCATGGTCTACAAACAGATATTGTCCAATGTAACTTATCTTTTAACCATAGAAAAGGGACACTGCGAGGAATGCATTTTCAAATTCCTCCTTCTCAAGAAACAAAATTGGTTTGTTGTATCCACGGTGCTATTTATGATGTAATTATTGATTTGCGCCCAGAGTCTCCTACTTATCTATCGCATATTGGGATAGAACTGACGGCTGAAAATCGTCGTGCTCTTTATATTCCAGATCGGTTTGCTCACGGTTTTCAAACCCTAACTGATGAAACTGAGGTCATGTATCAAATGGGTGATTTCTATAACCCAGAGTATAGCTATGGCTATCGTTATGACGATCCCGCTTTTGGTATTGAATGGCCTCTTCCTGTAAGCAAAATATCTGACAAAGATAGAAGCTGGGCTTTATTTGAACACAAAAATATAGCAATGACTACACAAGTCTAAAACTTTTAAGAGTCTCTCGAAAGACTTTTAATGATTTTGAAGACCAGAGGAAAGGTAAAAGTGAACACAATCTTCTTTGATTCTTCTGTCAATGACGAGGTGAGACGTAGTTATCTTTACAACGGACAATTATTTGTCTTTTCCCCCTGCTCTAATGCAATCGCCCTTTGTGACTTCGCTCGCGAAATGGCAGAGGCAGCTTTTGCTCCACTAGATCCAAGAGAAGCACAACATAGTTTGCCTGTAGAGAAATATGTTGAAATATTAAGAACACTCAAACCAACCTTTATTCACCATCCTAAATGCAAGCAACTCATTCAGGGTATCTTGAACGAGATGGGATGCGATCTGAGCAAAACCTATTTTGACGTACCTCGGTTGAGAACAGCAACAAGTGATGGCTATCTGACGGCTGGCATTGCTTACGCTTTTCATCCTCATCGTGACACTTGGTACTCTGCTCCTTCTTGCCAAATCAATTGGTGGCTTCCTGTTTATGATATTACCTCAGAGAATGCAATGGCTTTTCACCCCCAGTACTGGAGCCAACCTATCAAGAATGGGTCAAAGGAGTACAACTATACTCAATGGAACCAACAGAGCCGTAAAAATGCTGCACAACATATAAAAACTGATACGCGTAAGCAACCTCATGCAGAAGAGCTAATGGAATTAGAACCACAGCTGAGGCTGATTCCAAAAGTTGGGGGGATAATTCTTTTTTCAGCAGCGCAAATGCATTCAACAGTACCTAATATATCAGGTTGCACGCGCTTCAGTATTGACTTTAGAACTGTTCATCTTGACGACGTTATAGCTCAACGGGGTGCTCCAAATATTGATTCATCTTGTACAGGAACTTCTTTAGGTGATTTCTTAAGGGGTACTGACTTTTGTCCCATATCAAAATCTTTAGTGCGTCTTTATGACACACCAGCATCAATACAATCTCAAATCCCTCAATCTTTTGTGAGTGCTTCTCAATAATGTCAATATTGAATTTCAATAGCTGGGACTTTTATCATGCAAACTTTAAAAGATCGGTTTGCTGTTATCACAGGAGCTAGTAGCGGTATCGGTAGAGCAATTGCCTTAGGTTTAGCAGCACAAGGTGTAAAGCTTTGTTTAGTAGGGCGTAAACTCGAAACACTAAAAGAGGTTGCCGTTATTGCTCAGAAAACGACTTCTACTGTTGTTTGCTATCTTGTTGATTTAACAGTAGATGAAGATATCATCAACCTAACAGCAAATCTCAAGCAAGACTGTGGACAAGTTGACCTGCTCGTCCTAAGTGCAGGTAGTTATTCCATGGGGACACTTCAAAACAGCTCCATTCAAGATTTAGACTTTCTTTATCGAGCTAACGTTCGTGCTCCCTATCTTTTGACGCAAAGCTTACTCCCGATGCTTTTATCCAGCCAGGGACAAATTGTATTTATTAACTCTAGTGCCATCATGCGTACTAGAGCAAATGTAGGGCAATTCGCTGCTACCCAACACTCACTCAAGGCGATCGCTGATAGCCTGCGAGAAGAAGTGAATCCTCATCAGGTGCGGGTTCTCAGCGTTTACCCTGGACGTACTGCTACTCCTCGACAAGCAATGATTCATGAAATGGAGGGTAAACCTTATCATCCTGAACGCTTTATGCAGCCAGAGGATGTAGCAAGCGTAGTTATCAATGCATTGAGTTTACCTCGAAGTGCGGAAGTGACTGATATTCACCTCAGACCATTCGCGAAACCTATGTAATCTTTGATAACTTTTGATAACTAAGTTAATTATATTCATTTATAATCCAACAGAACTTAAGAGAAATCCAGACGTGACTACCACCAGTCGAACAGAACCATTAGAGCAGATCGATCAACAACTCTATCAGCTCATTTATGAGCTTTATCCAATTTGTCGGAGTATCACAGGTAATGGTTTTCGAGAAACGCTAAAAATTCTTAATCAACATATTTCTTTGGAAATTCATGAAGTTCCTACAGGTACGCCAGTCTTTGACTGGACAGTTCCAAAAGAGTGGAATATAAAAGATGCCTACATCAAGAATTCTAAAGGAGAGAAAATTGTAGATTTCGCTAACTCAAATTTACACGTCGTTAACTACAGTATTCCCATCCATAAAAAGGTAACCCTTCAAGAACTAAAATCACATTTGTTTACAATTCCTGAATACCCAGATTGGATTCCTTACCGGACTTCCTATTATAAAGAAAGTTGGGGATTTTGTCTGAGACATAATCAATATTTGGAACTGAAAGATGAAGAATATGAAGTGTACATTGATTCCTCCCTGGAACCAGGGCACTTGACTTATGGCGAATATTTTATTCCTGGAGAAAGTACAGATGAAGTCTTGATTTCTTGCCACAGTTGTCATCCTTCACTGTGCAATGATAATCTATCTGGGATAGCGATTGCCACATTTTTAGGCAAATCCTTAAGTAAAATTTCCTTAAGATACTCTTATAGATTTCTCTTTATTCCTGGAACCATTGGTTCAATTACCTGGTTAAGTTTAAATGAGGAAAAAGTTAACAATATTAAACATGGTTTAGTATTGACTTGTTTAGGAGATTCTGGTAACTTCACTTATAAAAGGAGCCGTCAAGGAAATACAGAAATTGACGAAATTGCTATTTATGTTCTGACAACCTTAGCGAAGGATTCTAAAATAATAGACTTCTTTCCCTATGGTTATGATGAACGGCAATATTGTTCGCCCGGATTTAATTTAGCTGTGGGCTGCTTGATGCGATCGCCTCATGGCAGTTTTCCTGAATATCACACATCAGCAGATAATTTGAACTTTGTACATCCTCAATATCTTGCCGATTCATTTTCTAAATGTAAGTCAATTTTACATATCCTTGATAATAATAAAATTTACATCAACAAAAATCTAAAATGTGAACCACAACTGGGTAAACGAGGCTTGTACAGGTCAGTTGGTGGTCAGAGAGATAGTGGGTTGAATGAAATGGCAATCTTGTGGGTTTTAAATTTATCTGATGGTCATCACACACTATTAGATATTGCCAAAAGGTCAGGAATGCCCTTTGACGAGATTCAATATGCTGCCGATGTGTTATTGGCACATGATTTGCTCGCGACAGGTTGTCTTGATTCATAACTATCCACTAAACCCCAATAAAGGGGAAATTTACATCTACCAGTTAAAAGGGGCAAAATATGTCTAAACAGGAACAAGCTTTACCTTTTTTCGCTCGCTTTCTAGAAGGACAATTCTGTGAAGATTTGTCTGAAGAAGAAATGGAAACAGTTCAAGGAGGTATGCAGTGTCCAGATCATACCCTTCCAAAAAAAGATGTGATATTTACGACTCTGAAGTATCCCTCAGATAATGAAGAAGGTGGTGATTTAGTCACTAAAAAACATCCATCTGATACAGACGAATTTGCGGTCACACAAAAGTATCCATCAGATGGGGATGATGACATTATTGCTATAGATAATATAGCAGTAGAATAAAACCGTCAACGAGTCATAAGCGTGTAAAAACAAGATAAGAGGAATAGAAAAATGAAAGGAAGCGAAAATTGCAACAGTCAAATGGAAATCAATGACCTAATTGATAATGCCATTATTAATGCAGTAGCACGAAGAGAACTATCAAGTTTGTCTGAGCAGGAAGCCACAAAGATTTTTGGTGGTCTGACTTCAGAAATTGCAGTAGCAGGGTTCAAAGAAGTTGAACCAATCTGTCCGCCAACTAAGCCAACAGTTAAGCCAATTTGTCCACCGATTGTCGTTGGGCTGATTGCATTACCGGATAGCGAGAAACTTGCTTAATCCCTTTCCTTCAAATGTAAAAGATACTGTTCCGGTGGAAGGTTAATTCATGGAAGATACGACTGCTGAACGGACTACACTTTGCCCTAGTGCTCGACCCGAATCAATGGATGGTCTTGTCTTTGGTATAGTTAGTGGGACAGCGACAGAAGCCCGTATAGCCTATCTCAAGCAGCCTTTACCTGTGACAAGTGAATTGCTTTCAAGGGTTAGCTCAGTGACACCTGCCGAAATTTTCCGGACGGCGGCTTCCTGTGCGGAACGAGGTTGTCAGCATTTTGATGGCAAAGACTGCCGTTTGGCAATGCGAATAGTCGAGAAATTGCCTGCGGTCGTAGAGCAATTACCACCTTGTTCTATTCGCCGAGATTGTCGCTGGTGGCAACAAGAAGGTAAAGCAGCTTGTACACGATGTCCGCAAATTATGACCGACAACTATGCTCCATCTAATCAATTACGTCAAGTAGCAAATCCTGATGTAAGGGTTTAGGGGTGTAAGGGTGTGGGGGTGTAGGGCGCAAGACATTGCGCCCCTACAAATGTGGGGTGTAGGGAAGAATAGTTGCGATATGCTGCTGTGTAATTTTCAAAGAGGATGCAAAAATATGTCCCTAGAGATTTTGGAGAAAGTCAAAGATTTTCTCATCAAACTGGTTAAAGACGAGGCGTTCCGCACGCAATTAATGAGCGAGAAAGTCGAAGACGTGAAGAAAGCTTTAGAAGACAGTGGCTATAGATTTTCTCAAAAAGAATTTGAAACAGCCGCTATCAAAATATTAGAGTTAAAAGAATCAGGCGAATTTAATGACCTCAGCGAAGAGGAGTTAGTAGGAGCTTTTGGTGGTATTACAGGCATCGGTGATAGATTTGTTCAACCACTGTACGGTGTTATATACTGGCCTCCTGAAGAGTATCCAATACCATTTCCGAAGCCACGACCAAAGCCAATTGATATACAACCAATGTATGGTGTGGTCATCGATCCACCTCTACAACCGCTATACGGAGTCATTACCCCAACCGAACTAGAATAACCCTCACAATACTTGTCGGTTAATAATCGTTGAGGAGCCAGAAACCCGGTTTCTCAAAGAAACCGGGTTTCTAATTTTCACTTAAGGAATTCCAAATCAAAAACGACAAGTATTGGAATAACCCTGTCAAGGATAAGGATTGCCTGTTAGTTATGACATATCACCGCAAAAGTTATGCCGTTTGGGAAATTACTTTAAAATGTAATTTAGCTTGTAGCCACTGTGGTTCGCGAGCAGGAAATGCACGCTCTCAAGAACTTTCCACTGAGGAAGCTTTGGATCTTGTGAGGCAAATGGCGGAAGTCGGGATTAAAGAAGTTACTCTTATAGGCGGAGAGGCATTTCTGCGCCCGGATTGGTTGGAAATTGCCAAAGCGATTAATCAAGCAGGAATGTTATGCGGCATGACTACCGGTGGCTATGGCATTTCTCTAGAAACTGCAGGTAAAATGAAAGAAGCAGGGATTCGCACTGTCTCTGTTTCTATTGATGGCTTGGAAGAAACTCACGACAGATTGCGAGGAAGGAAAGGCTCTTGGAAATATGCATTTAAGACCATGAGCCATCTGCGAGAAGTTGGTATTTCCTTCGGTTGCAACACCCAAATTAACCGCCTGTCAGCACCAGAGTTCCCTTGTATTTATGAATGCATTCGCGATGCCGGCGCTCGCGCTTGGCAGGTTCAACTCACAGTTCCCATGGGCAATGCAGCGGATAATGCTGATATTCTTCTCCAACCCTATGAGCTACTAGATGTTTATCCCATGCTAGCTCGTGTCGCTCATCGCGCCTATCAAGAAGGTGTTCAACTCCAAGCAGGGAATAATATTGGTTACTACGGTCCTTACGAACGGTTGTTGCGGGGACGGGGAAATGAGCATGATTGGTCATTTTGGCAAGGTTGTGGTGCAGGACTCTCAACCTTAGGAATAGAAGCTGACGGAGCAATTAAAGGATGTCCCTCACTGCCTACTGCCGCTTACACTGGTGGTAATATTCGAGAGCGCTCTTTAGATGATATTATTAAAAACACATCAGAATTGAGTTTTAATATAGGAGCAGGAACACCCGAAGGCACAAAACACCTGTGGGGTTTTTGTAAAACCTGCGAATTTGCTGAGCTATGCCGTGGGGGTTGCAGTTGGACTGCCCATGTTTTCTTTGACCGCAGAGGTAATAATCCTTACTGTCACTACAGAGCACTTGTTCATGCAGAGCGAGGCATGAGGGAGCGCGTTGTTCCCAAAGTACAGGCGCAAGGGTTGCCTTTTGATAATGGTGAATTTGAATTAATTGAGGAGCCTATTGATACTCCTCTCTCAGAAAATGACCCCCTACGCTTTAGTGCTGAATGCATTCAGTGGTCTGAAAGTTGGCAAGCGTTCAGCCCTCAGCAATCAGCAATTAGCTAACTCTGCTTTAAAGGTATTTTCGTTTTGCTCAAGCTCGTCTATACAACAGAACAAAATTTGCTTCAAAGCTGATGGCTGATAGCTAATAGCTGAACGCTTACGAAAGTTGGCAAACTGAACCCGAAGTTTTTTACTCACTAACAGAGCAGTAGACCATGACAAACAATTCAGAAATTGTCCTTCAAAAAGAAGCAACTGATTTTGAGTCACCAAAAACGAAAGATGAAGAGACAAGCCCTTTGCTTCCTCGTTCAGCTTGGAATAACCAATTGACCTATTTGAAACTGCTTTTAAAAGCAAAGCAAACCCTAGATAAACGCGGAGGATGAGTGGAGCTTATGCACCTGTCGCGTGATATTGTTTTATTAATTACCCACAGTGGTGATTTTTTCACAGTTGATAGAGTCGCAGATGCGCTATCTAATAAGGGCGCACAACCATTTCGCCTAGACACAGATAAATTTCCACTAGAAGTGCAACTCAAAGCCCAGTTCAACAACTTTGGGAGCTATCACAAACTGGAATACAATGGTTGCTCTATTAGCACAAAGCAGGTGCAAGCAGTTTGGATGCGTCGCATATGGCAACCCCAGATTGACAAAGAAATCTCTCCACAATTCCAGTCAGCTTGTGTCAGAGAGTCGTTAGCTGCTTTAGGAGGCTTTTGGGACTCTCTTCGAGAAGCTTATTGGATAGATAATTTAGAGCAAATTAGTTTTGCAGACAACAAATTAAGACAACTCAGAGTTGCGAGTGAAGTTGGTCTGGTTATTCCTCCAACTCTTGTTACAAACGATGCTGAGGAAGCACGGGAGTTTTTCTATCAAGTTGAGGGGAAGATGATTGCTAAGCTATTAACTCCTCTTTCTACAAGTATGAAAGGCTCCCCTTTTTTCATGTATACCAGTGCAGTCCAAGAACACGACCTGCTAGAAGCTGAAACTCTACGCTATTGTCCGATGGTTTTTCAAGAACAAATTCCCAAGGACAGAGAGCTGCGGGTCGTGTTTGTGAACGGCAACATATTTGTAGGGGCGCTAGACGCATCTACTTATGTTGAGTCCACCCTTGATTGGCGGAAAGCTAATTCAGAAGCTTGCGTGTGGCAAACCCATGAACTTCCTCATGAGGTTACTCATAAAATTAAAGCCTTCATGACTAAGTTTGGTCTTGTTTTTGGAGCCTTTGACTTTATCCAAACCCCATCGGGAGAATATGTCTTTCTAGAGGTTAATCCAACAGGAGAGTGGGGAATGCTGGAACGGGATTTGGATTACTCCATTTCAAGTGCGATCGCGGATGCCCTACTTTCCAATACTTAATAACTAAATACAAATTCTAAATTAAAATGTCTGTTTTAATAATTACTCACAGCCAAGACAACGAAAGCATACCTCTAGTGATGAAAGCCATTGAGGAACGGGGCGAAAAAGCTTTTCGTTTTGATACAGACCGATTTCCTACGGAAGTAAAACTGGATATTTATTATAGCCAAACAAGTGAACGGCTGATTTTAGAGGTTGATACACAAAAACTGGATCTCAATGAAGTGTCAGCAGTTTGGTATCGACGCATTGCTATTGGGTCAAGAATTCCTAACGTAATGGATTCACAACTCAGACAAGCTTCGATTCAAGAATCTCGTGTCACCATTTTAGGGATGATTGCTAGTATTAAGGGATTTCATCTCGACCCTCTATCAAACATCCGTTTTGCAGAGAACAAGCAATTACAGTTGCAAGTAGCACGGGAATTAGGTTTAGATACCCCCCGTACCCTGACAACCAATAATCCGGAAGCTGTCAAGCAGTTTGTCTGGGAGTGCAAACAAGGTGCGATCGCAAAAATGCTCTCGTCCTTCGCCATCTACGATAAACAAGGACAAGAACAAGTTGTTTTCACAAATCCAGTCAAAGATGCAGATTTAGAAAATTTAGATGAGTTACGTTTTTGTCCGATGACATTTCAAGAAAAAGTGCCTAAGGCGCTAGAGTTACGGACAACGATTGTGGGACAGCGTGTTTTTACTGCTGCGGTAGACTCCCAAAGCAATCAAAAAGCTACTTACGACTGGCGGCGTCAAGGTCTTACTTTAATCAATGCTTGGCGACCTTATAGTTTGCCTCAAGATGTTGAGAGCAAACTTCTACAATTGATGGCTTTCTTTGGTTTAAACTACGGAGCCATTGATATTATTTTGACACCTGATGGTCGCCACGTTTTCCTTGAGGTCAATCCAGTAGGGGAATTTTTCTGGCTCGAACGTAACCCAGGATTACCGATTTCTCGAGCGATTGCTGATATTTTGTTGACTGACCAACAAACTTTGCGATCGCACGACCATGCTATCGACAGAGACAATATGTCCAAGTTCGATAAGTACCATTGTTTGCAGCAAGCAAGTTGAAGTTTGTTGTAGATTGGCTTTTTATTTACAAAAACTCACTTCTTGCACAAGCATCGAAAACTGAGTTTTTTGCGGCTTGTATAGCCTAAAAAGCTAAAACTTTTCTTAAAAAACCAGGTTTTTTCAGTCTTATTGACAATGGTACAAAATCAAGAGACAAGTCAAATTAGTTCAAGAGGATTATTTCTGCTATGATTATCTCTGACTTACAGTACCTAGAAACTATTTCCGAAGATATTACAATTGTAGGAGGTGCTCTAGCCCTAGTTGGTGTTTCTTCCTATGCTTCTGGCGATTCTACTATAACAGATGCAAAGACCAGAACTTTTGTTATACCATTACGCAATGATGGCGCTATAGTTATTGGTCTTGGTCGTGGTTATGCGATCGCATCCGATCCAAACGATGCTTCAGCTACAGTTGATGTTGTCGGGTATGCTGACGGCGATATCGAATTCGTATTTGGTAAAACCACCTCTGTTGATTCAGGAAAGAAAGCGTACGCTGCGGGTGGTGTTATTACAGTGGGAATAGATTTGCCTGGTTAGTATTCAGGACTTCCAAATAAAAAAATCTCCCAAAATTTCTTGTGCAGGCTTTTAGCCCGCCGCGTGTACCTGTAGAGTGGGCAATGCTATCATTGCCCATCCTACAATTAGTGTGTTGCATACATTTTTGGAACGTCCTCACCCGTGAAAATATGTAATTTAAATGTGCAACAGCCTATCTTACCTTAGTAGCTTCTTTTGTTTCTCATTAAACTTCTGAAGTTTGTTTTTTGCCTCTTCTTTTTAAGAAGGTACCAATAACAGCACCAGGGGCAAGTAAAGCAAGAACACTCGAAGGTTCAGGTGCTTGAACCCTGGTTTGATTACGCTTAATTTCTACTAACGCTAAATTAGTTGTGTTAGTAAAAGAGCGTTGTAAATTACCCAGAACATTAGATCGAGCAAATTCGTTGTTCCCTCCAAAACTAGACTCACTTTCTGGTTCTATGAACGTGACGCTATCACTGTGTTCGATTGCAACAAAATCATCATCACCAAGAGTGTTTAGATTTCCGACAAGGCTAAAGAAGTCTAATACCTTATCATGATCAAGGTCGAGTAAAGCGAAAGATATGTCTCCGACGGCGCTTACATTTTCTGCAGGAGGATTCTCTATCGATGTGCTCAAGTTTAATTCAGTACTAAACTTAAACGAAAAATCTGTACCTGCTTTTACATTAAAGTAACCAATCACTGAAGCCTGACTTTCTGCTAATCCCAGATAATCTCTACCTTCACCTAAAGCTAGGCTCAAAGTTGGATTAGTTGCTACTGCTGGGGTTATGAGAAAATGTGCATCTGCAGTTGCTTCAGCGTAGGCGAAACTGTCTTTGGCAGCAGTAGTAGTGTAAGTATCAGTATCCGTTGTAACTGAAGAGGGGTTTTGACTAAAGTTGAAAAAAAACGCTTGCCCTTCAGAGGTAGCAAAAGTCGCAGCTTGACTAGGTAATGGTGTCAATATAGAGCTTGCGATCGCGGGAGTTGCTACAAGTACAAGGCGCTTGGCAACACGTAAGTAATTTCTCATTATTATCCTCTTAAGTATTTTTTCTGTTTCTCAGTAGGAGCGACTGACATAACATGAAGTCGCGCAAGTATAAAACATACTAGTTAACCTAATATACTTGCGAAGCCTTCAAGCCTTAGTTGAACTGTTGATAACAGCGCGATGCTCCTAACCATCGTTGATACAAAAGATGATGGTAAGTAGATTGGTAGAATTACTTGGTTACCCCAGTTGATAAATTTTTACGAATGTACTGGTTCTGAACTTATCCTAAAACTATGAAGGATGACATTGGGTAAATTTTATGTAAGTCACTGTCAAAGATATACAAAAGTTTGATGAGAAAACCGTAAACTTCAAGCAATTTGTCAGTGAACCTAATTGCACTATCAGTCCCAATACTGCTCGGATAAGCGAAGATTAGAAACCCGGTATCTTGGAGATACCGGGTTTCTGGCGAGTTGAGGAACCTCAATTATCCTTAACTGAGTAGTATTACCCTCTGTCTGGTCTTGTAAATTTCTTTACACTGAAAGAAATTGAAGCTTTTTCTGTTTTTTACTCTTCAATGTAAATGTAATTCCAATAACACCAGAGAAGAGTAAAGCCAGAGCAGTGGAGGGTTCGGGAGCTGTAACTCTAGTTTGATTCCTCTTAACCTCTACTAAAGCGAAGGTTGTTTTGTTAGTGAATGAACGTTGTAGCGAACCTTGAATAGAAGCTGTGACAGATTCTTGATTACCTCCAAAATTCGAGTTTATCGCTGAATTATTTAGAGTCACGCTATCACTTTTTGGAATTTCAATAAAATCCATATCGCCTGGTGTTTCTACGTATCCCGCAAGACTAAAAAAGTCTATGATACTCTGATTTGACATATCCATCAATGCGAATGATATACCTCCTGCAGCAATTGCATTCTCAAATTGAGGACTATCTATTTTTGTTTCTAGATTCAAATTAGCCTTGAAATCAAAGGAAAAAAGTGTGCCTGCATCTACAACAAAGTTACCAACAATGCTAGCTTCACTTTCTGCTAGTCCTAAATAGTCTCTCCCGTCGCCTACAGCTTGGCTTACCGATGAATTGAATGCTCTTGGTGAGGTGGTGATAAAAAATGCTTCAGCGTTAGCTAGTGCTCTGACTTGATCATTCTCTGAGATCGCAAGAGTGTTAGTAGATGTTTGAGTTGACGTTCCTAAAGGGTTTTGACTAAAGTTTATAAATTCTGTGACTCCTTCAGAAAAAGCTAAGGTAGCTGCTTGACTCGGTGAGGATGCTAATACAGAACTAGCTATTAACGGAGTTGCTAGTTGCAAAAAACACTTGGTAAAGCCCTGAAATTTCTTCACACTATACTCCTGATATACTTTTTAAGTTTTCACTCAGACACTCTACCTGGGGAGTTCCAAAAGTAGGAAAATAGCAAGAAAGACTACCAGACTAGAGAAAATCTCCAGCTTTCTTTGTTATGTTTATAGGCAATTTCCTATGAACACAGCAAAAGGTATTGTTGAGTATTTCCCGCGTTTTTAACCAGTCATTACCATAACGGTAATAGTATGGTTATTTTCTTTTATCAGTGTAAAAAAATACACTCTTTAATATTGATAATGTTAAAGAGTGCTGTGACATTTTTTTGTAAATTTTATGTAAGCTATATATCTCAATTATGAAATTCTTGTCAATACCACATTTAATACTCCTCGGTTGAGGATAGTTGAGATTCCACCAAGCTTACCAGAAACCCGGTATCTCCAAGATACCGGGTTTCTAATTTTCGCTTATCCGAGTAGTATTGATACCACATTTACTTATGAATTTAGGGATTACTTCCAAACAAAAGAATTCTCCATTTTGTGGTTTAGCTGTATAGGACGGGCGGGGACGCCCGTATCACAAGAGAATAGTTTGTTTCTTGAAAATCTCTTAGAGGATGTTTGAAAAGTAGTTGGCTGTAATTTCAAGCACTGGTTGATCCCCCCTAGCCCCCCTTAAAGAGCTTATCTCAAAAAACCCTTTCTCCATAACAGTTTTGCAATTGTTAAGAAAGATGCGGGTAATGCATAGCTTTTTAAGGGGGGAAAATACTCTAACAGTCCCCCTTTTTAAGGGGGATTTAGGGGGATATTGAATATGATTGCTACTGATGAAAGGACTTTTCAAACAACCTCTAAAAACCTCCGGGAGTGTGGAAACCTTGTAGCTTGACTAGAAAGCGAGATAATTTAGTGGAAGTTTTTACAAGCGAAGCTGTCAATACTATCCACTAACAACTATCCACTAACAACTATTCACTATTCATTGAAATCCTTTAGCTGATTTTTTACTCTTACCTTTAGGTTTAGATTTGCCGACCTCGACAACAGCTTCTTGGAATAAATTATGTAGATGTATTGGTACGCTGGCAATATCTGGTAAATCTGGCTCTATGGGTTTATTAAACTCTGTCAACAATGAGTCCAAGTCAGTTTGAAGTTGAAAATCTGGGCGTTGCAAAAAAGTTTGCAACACTTTTTCTAACTGTGTTGGGTACTGTTGAGCGAGTCGATGCCAAATATAAGCATTAATACTCTTGTCTTCTAGGTAAAAACGAATCTGTTTTTCGGCACTTTCTATGCTTTGCCAATCCTCTGCTTCTAAAATTTCCTTTATCTTTGTGTAAGTTGGAAGAAACATTTGTCCCCATCGAGGATGAGAAAGAGTTGTTACTTGTTCCGCTTTTTTAAGTTCAGCAGGTAAATCAACTTTTGGCATCACCATTTTGCTGGTACCCTTTGGACGGTTAAACATTTCCGTTACTGCTTGGGAGTCAGCACCCATTTCTTCTGCAACTGCTTTGATTTCTTCTTCGTCAACGCCTGCTTCTTGTGCAATTTCTTCCAGAGATTTTGAAGAGTCAATCCCTGCTGCTTCAAAGCGTTTTTTTGTCAAGAGTTCTTGAAATTCACCAATCTTTTTATTTAGTTGATATCCCGGCATTGTCACTTCATCGCTACCAAAGAATTCCACAAATTGCTGATGATATTGCTCTACTGATAGCCAAGCCTCTTCTAGTAATTCTGGAGCATCTCCGTATAATTGGCTTTTATAATTGTCCTTAAAGTTACCAATAGCTACGGCAAGTTTTGGTTTGCCTAATTTACCCATGAGTGTATAAGGACCGGAGAATGTCCAATAGGTGTCTGTTACAGGAGAAATCCGAGTCAGGACTATTTCTCCTTCCTTCAACCGAGACATATCTTTTGTAATGCGGGGATTGTTTGGCTTGACAATATAATGTTTGGCTGTCAGCCAGTTCATGAGTTCAAAACCGTCCGGTAAGATTTTCTGAACAGCAAATAAGCCAGTAAATGTATGATGCCAACGTCCAATAAGCGAAAGTTCACTTTCTGTCAAGTCTGGACTAGTTTGTACAAATAAATCTATGGGAGATAATTCTCCAACTTTACCTTCTGTAATAAATGCGTCAACGATGTAATCCTTCTGGAAATTGTCCCCATTTCCACGGCGCGACATTTGAGCTGCGTAGGTTTCGAGTGCTTCTGCAACTTCGTCTTCCGCATCAAAGACAAAATCTGTTATCTCTTGTTGTAGCTGGTGCGATCGCTCTAGTATTGCATCCACAATTTTATCTCTGGTTATTCAACATTATGTAAGTTAAGGGTTTCAAGAAACTTTTGGCATCTACGTTAAGTAGTAATTTCTTTTTGGTTATATTTATTACTCATTTTATGTATGCTATGACTTTGTAATTTTTATAAAATCTTAATTTTGTATTATAATAGAGTTCTGTCTATTAATTAGTCTTGTTAAATCTCACGCAAAGACGCTAAGAGATTTGTGGTGGTTTTGTGACTTTATTTAGGAAAGCAACCGAACTGGCAACGTCATAGGTTTTACGCTTACTGTGGTCGTTTTGTGCTTACACTTGCTATATTATCGCATAGAATTCGCATCGTTAAGCAGCAATTTAATACAATCTCTTAACAAAGTGACTGCGAGTACGCTAGTATATGCTGTTATTCGCAGTATACAAATGTCTAAAAGGTTTACATTCGTACTACCAGATGAAATAGCCCAAGACTTAGAGGATTGGGCGACATCTGAGGGAAGGGCGACCGCCAATTTAATTGCTTTTCTTGTAGAACAAGCAGTTCGCATAAAGCATCCTAGTAAATACCCACCACCAATTAAAAGGAAAGACGAGTAAAATGACGAGCGCACAACCGCCAAGCATCTCAGAACGACTCAGCCGTCTAGAAAATCTGTTCGCTAACATTGGCGAAACAGTACTGGGACATGATGCCACTATTGATGTACTGGTATCAAATATTCAACAGCTAACCGAAAGAGTAGATACACTAACAGTTAATGTTAATACTGTCGCGACACGAGTAGATGCACTAACGGTTCATGTTAATACTGTCGCGACGCGAGTAGATGCACTAGCAGAGTCAGCAGCCCAAGACAGGCAGCAAGCAGCAATTGACCGCCAAGAATTTCGCAACGAGATTCGGCAGATTTGGGAATATCTACGCGATCGCAATGGTGGTAGCAGTCCGCCAAGGGGGTAGGGGTGTTGGGTATGAGCGATCGTATCCCTGAATCAACTTGAAGCGTGCCAAATCGCAAGAAACAAGGCAGGGTAAGGGGTTTGGTGATTTGAGTCAGTCGTGGATGACTCTTTTCTTCTCCTGTCGGAGACGTTGCGCGAATTTTTCCTATTGAAATAATAATTTCATAATGGATGTTAAGATCAAAAAATGAAGCGAGATCGAGTTTTGGGAATTATCGCTGCACATCGAGAACAGCTGCAGGCAATGGGGGTTAAATCGCTGGATTTGTTTGGTTCAGTGGCGCGGGATGAAGCTCAGACTGGTAGCGATATCGATTTTTTAGTGGAATTTAATCGTCCTGTAGGATTATTTGAGTTTATCGAAGTGCGGCTTTATTTAGAAGATTTACTAGGGTATCCTGTAGATATAGGTACTCTAGACGCTTTGCGAGAAAATTTCAGAGAACCCGTTCTAAAGGATATCATTCGTGCCTTATAGAAGTTGGTAATTTCGGATTCGAGATATTGTACAAGCGATCGCAGCTATTCTACAGCGTGTCGATAAGATGGCTTTTGAGGATTTTCAAGGAAATGAGACGGTTGTAAAAGCTGTTTTCTACGACTTTTTAATCATTGGAGAAGCTGCAATCAACATACCTTCAGAAATTCAAGTGCGTTACCCTGATATCCCTTGGAGAGTTATGGGAGATATGCGGAATGTCATAGCTCATGAATATTTTCAAATTGACTTGAAAATAGTGTGGAGAACTATTGAAACAAACTTTGTTCTGGAACTTGCCCAAAGTTGAGTTCTGCTCTACAGAAGGTTTCATCAGTAGATTCCTTGTCTTATAAACCTGTAGCTTCAATCTATCGCAATCCATATCCTTCGTAAGAAGCGAGAAACCCGGTATCTCCAAGATACCGGGTTTCTGAGTTACAAAAATAAAGATAGTCCAAGACTTCCACAAAAAACATTGACTAATTGGTTTAAGTTTTGCTACTATAACAACATGAGTCGAGGACCAAACAAACAATTTGATATCGAACTAGCCCTCTCAAAGGCTATGGAAGTGTTTTGGGCGCGTGGTTATGAGGCAGCAAGCCTTTCCGAACTGCTCGAACACATGGGTATAGGTAAAAAAAGTCTGTATGATACGTTTGGTAACAAGCGAGCGCTATTCCTCAAGGCGTTGGAGCATTATGCCCGAACCGAGATTAAAGCAATCCGCGATCGGCTTCAAGCTCCGGGTTCGCCATTAGGGAACTTAGAGGCGTTGTTCCAAGAGTTGCAGAACAGACACGCAATACCAGGAAGCAAAGGCTGTATGCTCGGAACTAATATCGCTGATTTTGATACCAATGATGAAGATATGGCAGCAGTTCTACGCGGTTATCTTCAAGAGGTAGAGGACGCTTATTATAAAGCAATTACTCACGCTCAAGAAGCAGGCGAACTCAGCCGCACATTGAATCCGCGTAACTTGGCTCGTATGCTACTCTGCACGACTCAGGGTATGGCGCTTGTTGGTCGCGTTTTAGACAACGAAACGATTCTGCAAAGCACAGTTGAGGCGACAACATCGCTTCTGAAGGAAGCATAAGTTTTTTTATCAAAACTTAAACCGATTAGTCAAAGTTTTGAATTAGTAGTTCAAAGGAGAATAGCAATGGAACGCTTACAAAACAAGACAGCAGTGATTACTGGCGGTACCACAGGTTTGGGCTTTGAGACAGCAAAACAGTTTTTAAGAGAAGGGGCTCGTGTTATTATCACAGGTCAAAACTCGGAACGCCTTGCAGCTGCTGCTTCTGAACTGGGTTCAAATGTAATACCTGTTCGTGCTGACGTGCGATCGCTTACCGACTTGGATAACTTAGCAAACCTTGTCAAAGAGAAGTTTGGCGCTCTAGACATTCTGTTTGCAAATGCTGGTGTTGCTTCCTTTGCACCTCTGGAGGCGATCGATGAAGCGTTCTATGACTATCAGTTTGATATTAATGTCAAAGGAGTTTTCTTTACACTACAGAAACTGCTTGGTGTACTTAATGAAAATGCAAGCGTCATCATTAACGCATCAGCGGTGAACGAGAAGGGCTATTCTGCAGGAAGTATATACTTTGCAACCAAAGCCGCTGTCAGGTCTTTCGCGCGATCGCTCGCAGTCGAATTAGGTTCACGCAAAATTCGCGTGAACACAATTAGCCCCGGTCTTGTACCCACATCTTTAGCCAGCAAGATGGAAAAGGAAGTGGTAAATGATTTTGCTGAGTTTGTTATGAAGGCTACGCCTTTAGGACGCTTGGGTAAGCCAGAAGAGATTGCGTCTGCTGTTGTTTTCCTTGCTAGTGATGAGTCTTCTTATATGACAGCTGCAGACCTTGTTGTTGATGGTGGCTTCATGAATGTTTAAGCTCGATTCTTAAAGTCTCGATCTAGGTATATAGATACTGAAATTAAAAAAACCGCAGATAAACGCAGATAAACGCAGATAAACTGTACTTCTTTCAAATGAGAATTGCTATGCTTGAAGCTGAAAAGGATACCATAGCAGATGGCATCTGCGTCTATCTGCGGTTCCTTAACTCGAATATGCAATGAATCCAACGGATATGCTACGCGAACGTCCAAAGCCGCATTCAGGTTTCATTTTTTAGTTCCTGCAAAATCACTACAATTCTTTCTTTCAAATTGGGTAAATTTCTCTCAACTACATTCCAAAGTTCATTTAAGTCTATCCCCATATAGTTGTGAATTAGTACATCTCGGAAACCTGCAATTCTTCGCCAAGGAACTTCTGGATAATTTTGCCTTAATTCGATAGAAAGTAATTTAACTGCTTCTCCTATTACCTCAAAAGAGCGAATCACTCCATCTTGAATCAAAAGCGATTGAAAAAATTCTTCCTTTCCACCTTTGGTATAAGCTTCGATTCGCTCAATGCGCTCTAGGATATCTTGGATAAACACACGATCATCGGTCACAATGGTACCGCCTCACTTAAAATGCGATTGCGCCAATTATCTCGTAATCCTTTGATAGTAACTACATCTACTTTTCTGTCTAGAAAATCTTCTAAATCTTGAATCAGTGCTATCCGATCTAAAAGACTTCTCTCTGATTCCATTTCTACTAAAAAATCTATATCACTATCAGCATTTGCTTCCCCCCGCACAACTGAGCCAAATACCCGTATGTTTGATGCTCCATGTTCAGTAGCAATCTTCATAATCCCTTCTCGCTTTTGCTGGAGTAATTCCCAAATATTCATAACTAAATTCTCCTAATTTCCTTAATTTTATCAATTCTCTCCCTACGAGTTCCAGAATCTTTCATCTAGATACTATATAATAAAATATACATAAAGATAATGAAAGAACACATAGCTAATCTGTTGCAAACACATTGTGCATTTGTTTTTTGTTTAGCAACTGAGCCCAACGCAGTGGCTCCCCCACACCCTACACCCTACACCCTACACCCTAGTAAAGTTCTCTGGGTGGGAATTGGTTGTCAGAGAGGAACGTCACGAGAGTTAATTGAAATGGCAATTGAGCACGTTTTTAAGGAAAATCAACTGGTAGAAAGTGCGATCGCGGGTATTGCTACCATCGACACAAAATCTAATGAAGTGGGTTTGTTAGAACTGTGTCAAGACAGGAATTTGCCCTTAAAAACCTTTGCTTGTGATATCCTGAGCCAAGTTTGTATCCCTAACCCATCTCAGGCTGTTCAAAATGAAGTCGGAACCCTCAGTGTTGCAGAAGCAGCTGCTTTATGTGCATCGGAGTCGCAAACCCTACTGATTCCAAAACAAATTTTTAAGTCCTCCTCTGTTCCCATCTCTACACCTCTCCTTAAAGGGGCTGTGACAGTCGCTGTTGCTCAAGCAAAGCAAAGGCTGGTGATATAACAGTTTTAGATTATGCGTGAGACAAAGAAACCCGGTATCTGAGAGATACCGGGTTTTTGAGGCTTTTAACCACAATCAATAGCCACCTGTCAACAGTTTTTATAAATTTTTAAATAAGTCATAGACGGCTATACACTTATTTGGACAATGATTTGTTAAGCTTGAAGCGCTGGTAAGAGGAGCAATGTCAGCACGATGCACTGGTTGTTATCTGGTCTTTTGAGCGTAGAAAAATTGACGGTGAAAATTGCAGGTTTGCCACCATTGTTACACGGTACGAAGTTGGTACATCTGTCAGACTTACACTATGATGGTTTGCGCCTGTCGGAACAAATGTTGGAGGAGGCGATCGCAATCAGCAACGAAGCCGAACCGGATTTAATTGTTTTAACAGGTGACTATGTTACAGACGATCCATCACCAATCAAGCAGTTAGTACTACGGCTCAAACATTTACAAAGCCGTGCTGGTATCTGTGCTGCACTTGGTAATCACGATATACATTACAGTCGATCGCAAGCAGTGATTACAGATGCATTAACTAGTATCGGAATCACAGTTCTTTGGAATGAAATTGCTTATCCATTAGGGAAAGAACTACCAGTGGTAGGATTAGCTGACTACTGGTCGCGAGAATTTCATCCCCAACAAGTCATGGATCGACTGGATGGTTCCAAACCCTGTCTTGTACTATCTCACAATCCGGATACAGCCGAGATGTTACAAAAATGGCGGGTGGATTTACAATTATCTGGTCATACTCATGGCGGTCAAATTGTGCTTCCCATTATCGGACCAGTGGTGGTTTACTACAAAAAGCTAGTTCGCAAACTTCCTAGAAAAATCAAGAGACGGATACCATTTTTGCGAGGAGAGTGTGCAAAAGTCGTGAAACATTGGGAATGGGCGCAAGGATTTCACAAGATAGGAACAAATCAGTTATACGTTAATCGCGGCTTGGGAACTTATCCACCAGGTCGTTTATTTTGTCCGCCGGAAGTTACTATTATTACTTTGGAATGTGAAAACTTATAAAGCAAAAATTAGAAACCCGGTTTCTTAAAGAAACCGGGTTTCTGGGACTTCAAATATTGTTAACCGACAAGTTTTGGGTTGCATACAAAGTCTCCACATCTCTAAACCGCCAAAAACTACGACCGAGAAATATCAGTAGTGTCTGGCGGTTTATTAAAGATTTAATCGATTGATAAAAGTAGAAAATAAGAGGAAAGTGACTTAACTAGGGTGGACTAGATTCGCAACTCATACCATTCAGAACTGGGTGTCCATTTTTCAGCTAGGCAGGCATTTTTGCTATGCGTTCAAAACCTCCAGGAAACTCAATAAATCAGACATTTAGGCGAAAACACAATTTATAGGACACTGCATCTGATGAGGGAAGGTGCGAGGCAACTAGAGCAGGAGGCACAAGCTCTAATGTTCTCTTTTCTTAACAAAGTTCTTATTTCTCTGTGCCTGTTATTAAAGTAGCATTCCTTTTTCTACAAGAGAAAGACTTTTTACCAAATGTTATCTCGATTAATCTGTCTTAACATTTAACCAAGAATGTTATAAATATTGCGATCGCAACTCTCATTCAATAACACGGGTATTTCAATGAGAGGGTAAAAGCCTGATTGTCTTATCTCCATCGCCACCTGCTGCAACCGTTTGACCATCTGGGCTAAAAGCAATGGCGTAAATCGCATTGTCATCAATTGTCAAAGCACGCTGTTCCGTACCAGTATCCACTCGCCAAAGTCTGACAGTCCTGTCCTTACTACCACTGGCTAAAGTTTGACCATCCGGACTGAAGGCGACAGCACAAACATCATCGGTATGACCGTTGAGGGTACGAAGTTCTTGACCGTTCGATACTTGCCAAATTTTGATAGTCTTGTCTGTATTACCACTAGCAATATGTTTCCCATCAGGACTAAAAGCAATAGAATGAATTCCGCCAAACCAGTCAGGCTGACCCTTTAAAGTCAAAAATTTATTTTCTGTTAAATACCAAACTTTAATAGTTTTGTCATTTCCGCCACCACCACTAGCTAAAATCTCCCCATCAGGACTGAAAGCAATGCATAAAATTTCGTCGGAATGTCCTTGAATGGTATAGATTTCTTTATATGTATCTGTAGACCAAAGTTTAATAGTTTTATCTCTACTACCGCTAGCTAGCGTTTTACCGTCAGGGCTAAATGCAACATAATATACTCTTTCTTTATGTCCTGTCAATGTGTAGATTTCTTTTCCTGTGACTACATCCCATAATTTAATGGTTTTGTCATCGCTACCACTCGCAATCTGCTTACCATCAGGACTGAAAGCAACGGAATTGACTCCTCCAGACCATGAAGGTGTTCCATGTCCTCTCAGAGTCAGAATTTCTTTGTTAGCAAAATGCCAAATTTTTACTGTTTTGTCATGACTCCCACTGGCTAGTAATTGTCCGTCGGGACTATAGGCGATGGACATAACTCTATCTGTATGTCCTTCCAGAGTGCTTTCAAATATAATGTCTTGTTTGACTGGAGGTGTTGGTGCGATCGCATTTGCTGCTGATACCTTATAAGTTGAGTTTTCCTCTACAACAACTGGGACGAAGGAGTTTTGAGGTTCTTGCGGCTTGGTTGGTATTGATGGCGGTAGTTTTACAGTCACTTGTTGTAGCTTGGGCGTGAAAGTTGGTTGTGTCTGAATTTGAGAGAGCGACTGGGTGAGTGTTTTGATTTCTGTTTGAAGTTGGGCGATCGCATCCTTCAATTCTTCCATTTGCTTTTGAGTATTTGTACTGAGTTGTTGCGTGAAGGAGTCGAGTTGCGTCAACTGCTGCTGATTGCGTTGTAATTCCTGTACCCATTGTTGAGTCGATTGGTTTAATTGTTGAGTAAAAACATCCAAATTCGATAGACGTTGGATGAGTGAGTCCACATCCATCTGAGTATTTGTACTCAATAGTTGTGTAAGGGTATCAAGTTGAGTCAGCTGCTGCTGATTTTGCTGTAATTCTTGTATCTGCTGTTGAGTCGTTTGATTTAACTGCTGTGTCAAAACATCTAGTTGAGACAGACGTTGATTCAATGGGTCTATCTGATGTTGAGTATTTGTATTCGATAGCTGGAGCGAGGAATCGAGCTGATTCAAGCGCTGTTGAGTTTTCTGTACTTCCTGTATCCACTGTAAAGTCGATGTGTTCAACTGCTGTGTAAAAACATCCAATTGAGACAAGCGCTGGTTCAGTGAATCTATCTGCTGTTGAGTATTTGTTGTTAACTGTTGTGTGAGGGTATCGAGTTGGGTTAATTGCTGTTTAAAACCGTCAATATTTTGTTCTTGTTGGTATTCTTGTAATACCTGTATCTGCTGTTGAATATTTGTTCTCGCATCTTGAGAAGTCACTTCAAATTGTGCAAGTCTTTGTGTGACAGTTTCAATACTATCCTGCTGGTTCTTGCGTAATTCCTCAAACTGAGTGTCAGTTTTTGTGCTGAGTTTTTCAGTCAAGACATGAAAGTTTTCAAGACGTTGTCGCAGGGGGTCGAGGAGTAGGTCTTGTTTGACGATAGTTTGTTGCTGATACTGTTGGGTTAAGTATTTCAGCCTTTCCCGATTCACCACGTTCAAGCAAACTGTCATAGTGAGGGGTGCGGCTGCGTAAATTATCTGTTGCGTAAGTGACGTCGCGACCAATCCTAATGCAGAGAGAGAAATGGAGGCGTATTCGCTAACTTCTAGCCAATGGAGTTTGGTCATGATTGGGTAACTACTGTGCTTGGAAATTCCCATTATCAAGGGATCTGACTGGGGCTAATGTATCGGCATATATACGTCGATCTCATCCGAATCGCCGATTACACCTAAATAAACTCTTTATCCACTGATAAAACCTACCTATCAGGGATTTTGGTTGTGATTTTCTTCTTGAGTATGTTGATTTTCTTGATGAAGGCGATGCATAACCCTGTTTACCCTTAAACTTTTTTTCTAGTTCTGCTGCTTTATTTAAATCTGAAGTGGCTCTATATTCGTATCCAAGGATGGAGCAGATAAAACCTCTGTATTTATACGCTTCTATATAGTTAGGATTAATACGAATTGCATGGCTAAAATCGGAAAGTGCTTCTGAGTATCTTTTCAATTCAGCATTCTCTACTCCCCAGTTGTAGAAAATTTCAGCATTGGAGTGATGAACGTAAACTGTTGTCTGTTTTTTTTGCTGTGTCTTTTGAGATTGATTTGTAGAAGTGGGCTGATAAGTCTTAAGCTGATTGTAAGCTTCGTTAATTAATTTAATTTTTTCTTCTGCTTCTTGTTTTTGCGGCGGATGGACAAAACGGTCGGGATGCCACATCTTAGCCAGCTTCCGATAAGCTCGCTTGACTTGCGCTTGTGATGCACCAGGTTCTAGACCTAGTACCGTATAAGCCTCATTTATGTTAATGCGATCGCGCATACTGGGAAATAGGCTACCGTGTAAATCTATGTTAACGATTTTCAGAAATTCTCATCTTTCTATCCAAACACCTCATAGTGGCTACCACTGGGATGGTAGTAGTCGCCGTTTTTTTGAAGGTTGGTACTACCGCGTTACTTTACCCCAAGAAGGTCAAACCTTCGCCTTTATATACTCTATCGAAGACCCTATTGGCGGTAAACCTTACAGTGGGGGCGCAGCACAAGTTTTAGGTCCCAATGATGAGTATCTATGGCGTACTTTTCCAGATGTCAGTAAATTTTGGGCTAATCGTGATGCATTAGGACTGGGTCATTGGGGGAAAACTAACCTCACAACCCAACCTATATATCTACTTCCCGCAGAATTTGAACGCTACGTTCAAGAGGGCTATCAAGCAACAGCTACCTTGAATCAAGGAGTGATTTATGACCCAGCGAGCGATCGCTACTGTCGTTGGGAGTATGAAATTCAACCAATCTATGGTTGGGGCGATCGTGTAGGTATCCAGCAATCAACTGCAGGCTGGCTGTCATTTCTACAGATTTTTGAACCCGGATGGCAAATTTTGATGGCGCATGGCTTGGCGTCCGGCTGGATTGACTGGAATGGAACACGCTACGAATTTACCAACGCCCCAGCCTATGGTGAAAAAAATTGGGGAGGTGCTTTTCCTCAAAAATGGTTCTGGGTAAACTGCAATAGCTTTGAAGGCGAATCTGACCTTGCTCTCACGGCTGGTGGTGGAAAGCGTGGTGTTTTGTGGTGGATGGAATCTGTGGCGATGGTTGGTTTGCACTATCAAGGGAAATTTTATGAATTTGTTCCTTGGAATTCAGAAGTACAGTGGGATATCAGTCCTTGGGGTAAATGGCAAATCAACGCGAGAAATTCTCAATATGAGGTTGAGGTGGTGGGAACTACTGATTTACCCGGTACTCCTCTTCGTGCGCCCACATCTCAAGGTTTAGTATACTGTTGTCGTGACACTATGCAGGGACAGTTAAATTTAGAACTGCGCGAAATCAGTATTGGAAAAAGAAAAAATATCCTGAACGCACAAAGTTTTCTGTGTGGATTAGAAGTAGGCGGTGGCACTTGGGAAAAGTCCTGGAAGTCTCGCTAAAAGTGGTATCATAAAAAGTGATACCCACTTCAATTGGGGCTGTAGCTCAGTTGGATAGAGCGAGCGCCTCCTAAGCGCTAGGTCGTGCGTTCAAGTCGCACCAGTCCCGTAGGATTAAGCATCCCTGAAACCTTCAACCAAAGCTACCCAATGTTACCGGAATATGCGCGACGAGAAAGCCCCTACATTCATGTATGGGGGTAAGTCG
>JAWQFQ010000014.1:77496-84704 GCA_035967975.1 Scytonema sp. PMC 1070.18 | reverse complement strand
AAACTATTTCAAAATCCTCGATATTGGGCAGCATTTTGTGCGATCGGTCAGTGATGACGAAATATCGATAATATACACCTAAGATTATCAGTAGAATCTGCCCAAATTATGAACGAAATAACCCAGACTTTGGGACTACGTAGTCTACCCCTGTTAAGGTGTACTTTAAAAAATGGTACATTGAAGACCAATACCCGTGAATGAAATCGATAAAGTGACGGTAAAATTAGTGATTCGGGCTATGTTGAGGGCATAAAATACGAAGAAGATAAGAATTGATTCACGGGTATTGCATTTAAGCCAGTTAATCAAACTTGTGAATTCATCTGTCATTAGTTGGATTATAAGCATATATATCGATTTATTGGAGAGGCGATCGCACAATTCCAAAAAAATTCTCACATCATTACTTCAAATTCAATGCATATTCAGCTTTTACAAGGTATTCGTGTGGCGCAAAATTGAGAAATAAAATTCTCGACTTTTCTAAAAGTTGGGAATCTTAACCCGGTTTTGTTGATGTATAAGTGGGATCGCACTAGAATTCAAACTAGCTATTGATTACTTCTCAAGGATACTTGTTGAGTAGAAGAAATATGTGTTGTAATTATAGCGTTCGCAATCCATTGCAGGAGGTCTAGTAAATTTTAGCGCTCGCCTGCAACACTTTAAAACAACAGTTCAGGAAACTATTGCGAACCAAGTTACAGTTTCTAACCGCATGAACACACGATTAGTCGATTCACTGATACAGATAATCGAATCCCTCACCCCAGAAGAGCGTATCTTTTTACAAGAGCGACTGAGCAGCAAACCAATTCAGGTGACAGCTGGTGTCTGCGGTGGACAGCCACGCATTCGTAACACACGCATTCCTGTGTGGACACTGGTTGCTTTTCACCAACAGGGAGCAGATGACGAAGAGTTACTGCGAAACTACCCTACCCTAACCACAGATGATTTAACAGCTGCATGGGCATACTATGAACAGCACCGCGAACAACTAGATCGGGCAATCATCACGTTCACTGAGGATGAAGATGATTAAGCTCTATTCTGATGAGAACTTTCCAATTGATATAGTGCGAGGTGATAATTGAGAAGAAAAGGATAAGGAGCAACTATGTTGTCTGTAGAAGGAACATTCCAAAATGGTGTCGTACAGCTTAATCAGCCTGTGACTGGACGGAATGGGCAAAGAGTGCTGATTGTGTTTTTACAAGAGGAATATGAATCACCAATCGCAGATTCAGCCTGGGGTGACTTTGCCCAACTACTCAAAGAATGTCAGGTAAATACAGGGATTCGTGACTTAGCTCACCAACACGATCATTATCTCCACGGCACACCAAAGCGGGAAGATGAACAAAAGTGAAAGTTTTTGTAGACACAGCCGCATGGATTGCGCTCGCCAATGCTGATGATGAATTGCATCCTCGTGCAAACCAAATTATGAGTGACTTGCTGACGCAAAAGACAAGATTGGTTACAACTGAGTTTGTGCTATTGGAAGTGGCAGATGCTCTGGCAGCTCCACATCTGCGAGTAACAACTATCCAGTTCATTCATCGATTGCGGCAGGCTCCGATTTTACGTATCGTTACTCTCAGTGAAGACCTACTCGCAGATGGTTGGACGCTTTACAGTCAACGGTTAGATAAAGACTGGGGATTAACCGATTGCATTAGTTTTATAGTCATGCT
The DNA here is from genome assembly GCA_035967975.1 of Scytonema sp. PMC 1070.18. GTDB lineage: Bacteria > Cyanobacteriota > Cyanobacteriia > Cyanobacteriales > Nostocaceae > Scytonema. Next base: position 83,001 of record JAWQFQ010000014.1, on the reverse strand, counting down.
GAGTGAGCAGATTACTCAGGCGTTTACGAGCGATCGCCACTTTGAGCAAGCGGGATTTGTAAAGCTTTTGTAGTTAATTTGGGCGTTGAATCAGTTCAGAAATAGCTCACCATGTTTAAAAGCGCAACCATGACCTCGGCGTTGAATGATTTGATAATAATCGGTGGCTTGAGGGTTCGTTGTGCGATAATAAAAGCTTGGATGTTCAACCATTTTATTCATTCACACAAAGATAAAAAACGAGTTAACCTCAAGTGAAATGGGGATAGGTTTCCAAAACTCAAGGTCGCTAAAGCTGCCAAAGTCTCGATAATTCATTGTCCATACAGAATATTTACGTTTACGCGCAGCCTATGTCCTGAAGGCAAATTTAAGCGCGATTCCATGTAGCGTTGGAAATGATGTCACTCTTGTATTGTAAAGCTTTAGGAGCAATTGAGGACGAGTAAATTCTCTCAACCCATTTCAAACCCACCCCATCTCTACCGTTCCCAATCCGGTTTAATCCCATCCAACCAAGGACGCAACATTGTCCCAACCACTTCAACTGCGGTATTTTTCCCAGAAATACTTATCTACTGGATTGTGGTTTTCTCTATGTCGATGACTGTGGACGTGTAACTCTAAAGTATCTTTTTTGATGGTTCCCCTATAGTTAATCTTCGTTAAGTCGAACTCCGTCCAACGCTTTTCTTTACCATTTTCCAAACAACTGCACTCAAATTTAAACTCATATTTTATTGAAAATTCTATGCGATCGCCAAACAAAACAACTTTACGGCAAATTGGAAGAGTACAGGCGGCGCTTTAGTCAAGTTTCTCAAGCTGCAAATCAGCAATCGCGGTTAAAGCAGTTGCTAGCAGAACTCCGACAGATGGAACTAGAGTATGCTCGTTACTTGGGGGAAATAGTAGACCATGAAAACACTATAGCTATCAATGAACAAAATTTCAGGACTAAACTCGAAAAACTGGAGTCGCTACCAGAGACAAACTTGCGTTTATGGCAACAGTTTTTACTGTATATCTGTAACAAGTTACAATTACAAATTCAAACAGACTTACGGTTCTTAGAACGGGGACGCGATCAATAATACTTTTCAGATACTGAGGCTACTGAGACTAATGTAGCGTATCTTTGTAAGATTTTACCTCTACTGCGGTTTCCAAGCACCTAACGAACGAAGCAATCCAAGCGTTGATTCCAGTCGATGCTGCGTTAGTGGAATTTGTGCGTTACCTTCCTTTTAATCCCAAAACCAGTCGTACCTCCGAAGCATGGGGAACTCCTCGCTACGCAGCAGCAATTCTGACCCATCAGGAAAATCCTAAATGGATTGACCTTGGCGAAGCTGCACCAATTGACCAAGCTGTTATAGAGTTTCGAGATGAACTGCAAAATCAGCAGAACCAGTTGTCTGAAGTACAACAAAGAGGTCAAGCACTCTACAACTTGCTGATGCCCGAAGTTCAGGTAGAATTAAGCAATATCCGTCATTTACTCATTGCTCCAGATAGCCAACTCAACCTCATTCCTTTTGCTGCTTTAGTCAATCCACAAAATCAGTATTTAGGCGATATCTATACCATTAGCTATCTGACTTCTGGGCGTGACTTATTGCGATTGCAAGTTGAAAAAAGCGATCGCCCAATTCAACAAGATGCTGTGATAATTGCTAATTCAGACCTTCATGGAATGCACATTGAAACAGAAGCGATCGCTTCTTTTCTCCAAAATGCACTACTGCTAAAAGACAGCCAAGCACTTAAAGAAACCTTGGAGCAGTATTCTCCTACCATTCTCCACATTGCAGCTCACGGCTTTTTTAGTCGGTCTACAGACAACCCAGCTCTCAACGAGAATCCACTTTTACGTTGTGGTTTAGTACTGGCAGGAGATAACACCGAGCGGAGCGACAATGAAAAGGTTGTGCTAACAGCTCTGGAAGTGACAGGACTCAATATGCGCGGCACTCGTTTGGTAGTACTCTCTGCCTGTGAAACAGGGTTAGGGGGTGTTTTAGACGGCGAGGGAGTGTACGGATTGCGTCGAGCCTTCGTCATTGCTGGAGCTGAAAGCCAAATGGTGAGCCTTTGGAAGGTGGATGACTTGCCCACAACTTTTTTAATAATCAAGTTCTATGATAATCTGAGACAGCAGCATTCTTATCCAAATCTAGAAGCAGGCTCAGTTGCGATGGCGCTTAATCAAGCTCAACTTTGGTTAAAGAATTTGATCAAGGGGGATTTGGAAAAATGGATTGAAGAAAAACAGTTACCATTAGACCCGACGATGAGGATGAATCAGCGTCGTCTTTATTATAAGTTAGAGGATGATGCTAAACCCTTTAAATCACCTTTCTACTGGGGAGCGTTTTGTGCAATTAGTCAGTGATGGCAGAACAAGCCACCACACTCTGTTTGTAATTGACGACAGGCTATATATGTCTTGTATATGGTATCCTTCGACACGTAGAAATTGTTTGGATATAAGGTAAATATACGGTTTATTTCTGTGTAATATATTTAAATGGATTGTGAAATGACTGTTGTTTCAGAATTTTTTGTTAGTATTCAATGCTCAGTGGTACTACAATCATGCCGTACAATTTCTGAAGTTTTCAAGGATGATTTCTGAATATGCGATCGTTCGGAACAAGTTAGGGTTTACTACCATTTGTCAATCAGTAATAACATTGAAATATTTCTAACATTTTTTGTTGAGAATTCCAATTTAGGAGGCAAATTTCACATAATCTTTATATCTATCTCCCCAGAATATGCCTAAAATTCTGTTAAGTAATTAATTCGATACCAGAAATTTGCATCTATCTTCAGCATAATTACTTATTGCTTTTAGCAAAGCTATCTTAACTTGTGACGAATGATATGATACAATCGACACACAGTAATTACCTGATTTTGATTATCTAATACTGGCTTTAGCGTTGGAATTGAGTCTTCTCTAGGAAGTAGTGAACTAACTTGCTGTCAATTAACTGTGGGTGACCATTATGACAAATTTGAGAGAGAATGTTGACGATTTTGCAAAAGATATCAAAAGTCTCAACATTTTAGTGGTTGGTAAGACAGGCGTAGGGAAGAGTACTCTCATAAATGCTATTTTCGGAGAAGAAACAGCAAAAACAGGAGCCGGATTTCCAGTTACACAATATTTTGAGAAGTATTTAATTGAAGAAGAAGGATCTATCCCCATTGTTCTGTATGACTCTGCTGGTTGCGAATTAGGTAGGGAGGATAGTTTTGTAGATGACACTCGCAAGTTCTTAGATGGTCAACTAGGAAAGGGGGCTGAGGAACAAATACACGTAGCTTGGTATTTGGTAAGTGCCCCGTCTGCTAGATTTGAGGCTTTTGAAGCAGTAATAATTAATAAGTTATATGAGCAGCGTATTCCTGTAATAGTTGTTCTGTCGCAGTGCGATCGCGCTGCAAGAAAGGAAATAGATGGCATAATAGGAGCAATTGACAGCCTTGATTTCAAGAAAGTTTATAACATAATTGAAGTTTCAGCTTCACCCTTAGAGCAACTGAAACTTGAACCTTTTGGTCTAAATGAACTAGTAAAGAGAACTACTGAACTATTACCCAAAGTGTTAGGTGATGCCTTTATTGCTAGACAGGTTGTTGATGTGAAAGCTAAACGCTTTGTGGCTATGGGATATGTTGCTACATCTGCTATTGCATGTTTTGGTACGGGTTTTGTCCCGTTTCCATTTACGACTCCTGCTGCTGCTTTAATTGCTCAAACAGTTCTGTGGAACCAGATAGCTGCCTTGTACCGATTTGATAAGATTAAAGGCATGGCAAGTCTCTGGACAAAAATCACTACATCAAAAGAGGCTTTAGTCACTCTTGCAGCGACTACAATTGCTGATTTCTTCATTTTTGATCCGATTACTTCTAGTTTTGCGGGAGGTACAGCAGCAACATTTGTCGTCATTGTTGGTTTCGCATTAACTAAAACTTTTGAGGAACTTGCGATGAAAGAGTTGGATGGGGTGAGTATGGAAGAGATTGAGAATTTGCTACAAGTGATCTTCAAAAAGAACTTCGATAAGTATAAGAGTATACGAATTAGAGAGAAGAAAGATGTGGATAAACTTAGAGATGACTTTTTGAATAGTTAAGGTTGTCATATAAGCAGATATGAATACTCGCCGTAGTATGAGAATACCAATGAACCCGACCCTTGAAAATCTGTTGGTTGGGCAAAAAGCACTTGATCTGAGAGGCAGCCAGAAGAAGCGTTAAACAAATTAGCAGCTTTTTTAATTATGGTAATCATTGGAGGTATCCCTGTCATTGCTGTAGCAGTATAATCTTTCAGGAGATTGACAATGGATGAAAGCCGTCTGCAAGAATATGTAAATCTAATTCATGCGCTGCTGAATTGTCCTAGTGGCGAGGAAGCGCAAGTTTTATCTGCGAACCAACAATTGGTAGATCCTGGGTTAGTGCAGACAATGCTTAGGGTGGCAAACGAGCAAATGGCTCTGGGCAAACTAGATGCTGCTAATTTCTTAATGAATCTTGCAGGGCAGTTGATGGGAGCTTATGGTAATACGCCTTTACCAATGTCACCGATTAGTACTTCTTCATCAGTTTCACAGTCTGAGTCCCAACGTCGTTTTCTCTTGCGGGTATTGCAGGCAACTGACGAAAGCAAAGGGAATCCCCAAGTCGTGTACCCATTGCTGCAAGGAAACCTAGACTTACTGGATGATAATTTTGCTCAAGTTCTTCAAAACTGGGCAACTGCTACTCTTTCAGCAGTAGAGCCGAATAAAGCATATGCCCTTGCAGCAACGATTTTTAATTTTAGTAACCTGATTCAGGAGTTTCCACTGGGGAAACAGGCAATAATTTGGGAGATTATCATCGCTAGTTACGAAACAATTGCTTTAGAGTCTATCCGTAAGGCTTTTCCTTTTGAATGGGCAATGACTCAATATAATTTGGGAAATACTTACCGCAACAGAATTAGGGGAGAGAAAGCCAATAATCTCGAACAGACAATTCAAGCTTTCCAGAAGGCTTTATCCGTTTTTACCCGCGAAGCTTTTCCCACTGACTGGGCAAGGACTCAAAATAATCTGGGAGCTGTTTACCACGAGAGAATTAGGGGAGAGAAAGCCGACAATCTCGAACGAGCTATTGAGTGTTACCAACAAGCTTTATCGGTTCGTACCCGCAAGGCATTCCCTTTTGAATGGGCAAGGACTCAAAATAATCTGGGAAATACTTACCGCGATAGAATTAGGGGAGAAAAAGCCGATAATCTCGAACAGGGAATTGAGTGTTCCCAACAAGCTTTATCGATTTTCACTCGCGAGGAGTTTCCTTTTGAATGGGCGGCGGCTCAAAATAATTTGGGAGTTTTTTACCGCGATAGAATTAAGGGAGAAAAAGCTGATAATCTCGAATTGGCAATTGAGTGTTCTCAGCAGGCTTTATCAGTTTTAACCCGCGAGGAGTTTCCTT
>JAWQFQ010000014.1:76832-77396 GCA_035967975.1 Scytonema sp. PMC 1070.18 | reverse complement strand
TTGAATGGGCAATGACTCAAAATAATTTGGGACTTGCTTACCGCGATAGAATTAGAGGAGAAAAAGCCGATAATCTCGAATTGGCAATTGAGTATTATTACCAAGCTCTATCGGTTTTAACCCGCGAGGAGTTTCCTTTTGAATGGGCAATGACTCAAAATAATTTGGGACTTGCTTACCGCGATAGAATTAGGAGAGAAAAAGCTGATAATCTCGAACAGGGAATTGAGTGTTTCCAGCAGTCTTTATCAGTTTTAACTCATGAGAAATTTCCTGCTGAATGGGCAAGTAATCAAAATAATTTGGGACTTGCTTACCGCGATAGAATTAGAGGAGAAAAAGCTGATAATCTCGAATTGGCAATTGAGTATTATCACCAAGCTCTATTGGTTTACACTCTTGATAAGTTTCCTTTTGAATGGGCAAGAACCCACATAAATTTGGGATCTGCTTACTGTGATAAAATTAGAGGAGAAAAAGCTGACAACCTCGAACGAGCAATTAAGTATTGTCAGCAGGCTTTATCGATTTTGAATCGTAATACTTCTCCTTTTGAATGGGCAA
>JAWQFQ010000014.1:0-76732 GCA_035967975.1 Scytonema sp. PMC 1070.18 | reverse complement strand
TGACTCAAAACAATTTAGCAGGTTCTTACAACAATAGAATTAGGGGAGATAAGGCAGAGAATCTAGAACGGGCAATTGATGCTTGTCAACAGGCTTTATTGGTTTATACCTATGAAGCTTTTCCTTTTGAATGGGCAATGACTCAAAACAATTTAGCAGGTTCTTACAACAATAGAATTAGGGGAGATAAGGCGGAAAATTTGGAACGGGCGATTGATGCTTGTCAACAGGCTTTATTGGTTACCTATGAAGCTTTTCCTTTTGAGTGGGCAAGGATTCAAAATAGTCTAGCAGTTTCTTATAACAATAGAATCAGGGGAGATAAGGCAGAGAATCTAGAACGGGCAATTGATGCTTATCAACAAGCTTTATTGGTTTACACCCATGAAGCGTTTCCTTTTGAATGGGCAATGACTCAAAACAATTTGGGAGCTGCTTACTACGATAGAATTAAGGGAGAGAAGACGGAAAATCTGGAACAGGCAATTGAGGCTTATCAACAGGTTTTATTGGTTTACACCCGTGAAGCTTTTCCAACCGATTGGGCAAAGGCTCAAAATAATTTGGGAGTTGCTTACAGCCGAAGACTTCAGGGAAATAAAGCCGAGAATATGAAACGAAGCATTGAGGCTTACCAGCAAGCTTTATCAGTTCGTACCCGCGAAGCTTTTCCTCAGAACAATGCTCAAACCTTATTTAATCTCGGAATAGCTTATCAGACCTCTAACCAATTACAACTAGCCCATGATGCCTTCGAGTCAGTCATTGAAACCGTAGAATTACTGCGGGACGAGATTCGTTCTGGTGATAACATTAAACAGAAGCTAGCTGAAGAATGGACTGGTCCGTATCACAGGATGGTGACAGTCTGCTTGGGCATGAGCCGCAACACAGAAGCGATAGAATATGTCGAACGCAGTAAAACCCGCAATTTAGTAGAACTTATCCTCACCAAAGATCGCCATACTATCTTCCCCGCAGAAGTGGTAACTCAATTAGATCGACTACGCGATGAAATCGCCATCGGTCAAAATCAACTCCAAAATGCGACCGCAGAAGATCCAACTGTTTTAGCCCAAAATCTCCAACAATTGCGACAGCGGCGCAATGAATTACAGGATCGATATCTGCCCATTGGTTCAAGTTTCCAGTTTGAGCAATTTCGATCAACTTTGAGCGGTCATATTGCAATTATTGAGTTTTTCGTTACAGATGATAAGCTCGTCGTCTTCATTATTACCAAGCAAACCCAACAACCCATTGTTTTATCACCCGATCTAATATACCCGAACAAATTAGCAAATTGGGCACTTAGCTATCTGAAAGCCTATCGTAATGAAAAATCTTACTGGCAACGTCGTCTAGCAACTCGCCTCGATCTATTAGCAAAGATTCTACACATTGATGAAATCATTAAGCAAATTCCCATAGAGTACAAACAGTTAATTCTAATTCCCCATCGCTACTTGCATCTGTTGCCACTTCATGCTTTACCACTGGCGCAAGACTCCAACCTTTTTGACAGATTTCCTGGAGGAGTCAGCTATGCACCTAGTTGTCAACTATTACAACTTGCCCAAACTCGACAACGCCCTAAATTTAATCACCTATTTGCTGTCCAAAACCCCACAGGCGACCTCACCTATACTGATATTGAAGTCGAAACCATCCAAAGCTATTTCAGCACCACTAATCTTCTCAAACAAAAAATAGCAACTAAAGAAGCAGTTGATGATACCTCTCTTGCTACTATCCACTGCGCCCACTTTAGTTGTCACGGCTACTTTAACGCCACCCAACCTCGCAAATCTGCCCTCATTCTAGCTAATGCTCATCTAAATTCTGCACCCCCACAAACCGATGCAGAAAATTATCTCAGTTTGGCAAGTGGTGGCGTACTTGACCTCAATAAATGCATGACTTTAGATAGTATTTTTACTCTGAATCTAGAACAATGTCGTCTTGTTACTCTATCTGCTTGCGAAACCGGATTGATTGATTTCCGCAATATCAGCGACGAATATATTGGTTTACCTAGTGGTTTCCTTTATGCGGGTGCTTCTAGTGTCGTCAGTTCCCTGTGGACAGTGAATGATTTATCCACAGCATTTTTGATGATAAGATTTTATCAAAACTTACAAAATGGTTTGGCTGTGGCTTTAGCACTCAATCAAGCTCAATTGTGGTTAAAAAATTTGACCAAAGTGGAATTAGATACTTGGATTGAGGAAAATCAATTACCATTACAACCAGCAGTGAGGATGAATCTGCGTCATCATCTTTACAAGTTGGAAGATGATGCTAAACCCTTTAAATTGCCTTTCTACTGGGCGGCATTTTGTGCGATCGGTCAGTGATGAGCGAGCTAAATTTTACAGGAGATGGAAATAACAACGCTTCTGTACCCCCTAACCCCCAAGATTATCTAGACTTCCTAGCATCGGTCTTGCAAATTATCGCAGATGGCGACAGCGATTTGCGAAGTGTTTATTCGCTGTTGCAAGAAAATTTGAACAAATTGGATGAAACTTTCATTAATATATTGCATTATTGGGCAACAAGCACTTGGTCTAGAGTGCAGCTAGAACAAGCATTAATCATTGCGGTAGCTATTGTTAATTTTAGTAATCTAATTCGGAGTTTTCCCTACGGTAACATCGCTATCAATTTGGAGATAGCGATCGCACTAACTCAGTAATTTGCGTAATTTTACGGGATTTAAGGGGGCTATATTGAATATCTTTATAATAGATGTGTTAGATAATACTAGCCTGCACCCATGAACTCACAGCGTCAGCAAGCCTATTTCAACCTCATTCAAAGCCTATTGAGTTATCCCAGTGGTCAAGAACCACAGATTTTGTCAGCAAATCATGATTTACTCGATATTGGTTTATTGCAAGCCATGAAAACTTTAGTACAGGTGTTTTCGCAAAGAGGAAGTGAAAAAGCGGCAACTTTAGCAAACAGGTTGACATATTTGGTCAATCAATTAGAAAAAGCTTTAAACTCTGATATTATCGCTTCCCAGGAATCAAATAAGAGAAAAGTGACAGCAGAAGATTCACAAGCTGTAAACTTTTTGATGAAAGTATTGGAAGCAATGCAATACAGTAATGGCAATCCAGAGGTTGTTTATCCACTATTAGCAGCAAATACGAATAAACTTGATAATATTTTCACTAAAAACTTGCAGCATTGGATGACTAGTTTTATTAAGCAAGCAAAAGCTGATGTAGCAAAATCTACAGCAGAGATTATTGGAAATTTCGGGACTTTAATAGCGCAATTTCCTTTAAGTGATAAAGCTAACAATATGGAAATTGCGATCGCCTGTTATGAAACAATTATACAAGTATATACACGTGAAGCTTTTCCCCAAGAATGGGCAATGACGCAATTGAATTTAGGCAATGTTTACAGGGAGAGAATTAAAGGAGATAAAGCCGACAATATTGAAAGTGCCATTTCTTACTTTCAAGCGGCATTGCAAGTTTTGACTCGTCAAGCATTACCCCAACAATGGGCAATAACACAAATAAGTTTAGGTGCTGCTTATAGTGAAAGAATTAAGGAAAATACGTCTGAAAATATTGAAAGTGCCATTTCTTACTTTCAAGCTGCATTGCAAATTTTGACTCGTCAAGTATTCCCTCAACAATGGGCAATAGCACAAATCAACTTAGCCAACGCCTACAATAAAAGAATTGAGGAAGATAAAGCTGAAAATATTGAAAATGCCATCTCTTACTTTCAAGCTGCATTGCAAGTATTGACTCGTTTATCTTCCCCTCAAGAATGGGCAATGACGCAGATGAATTTAGGTGATACTTACTGGTACAGAATAAATGGAGATAAGTCTGATAATATTGAAAACGCCATAAAAGCATACCAAGCTGCACTAAAAATTATAACTCTTCAAGCTTTTCCTCAAGAATGGGCTAAGACCCAAATGAATTTAGGCTACGCTTATTATGACAGAATAAACGGAGATAAATATGATAATATTGAAAATGCGAGAAAATCGTTCCAAGCTGCATTAAAAGTTTTGACTCGTGAAGCTTTCCCCCAAGAATGGGCTAATATCCAAAATAAGTTAGGTGATGCTTACTGGCGCAGAATAAAGGGAGATAAAGCTCAAAATATTGAAGATGCGATAAGAGCCTTCCAAGCTGCACTGGAAATTATAAATCGTCAAGCTTCCCCTCAAGATTGGGCTAGAACGCAAATGAATTTAGGATTTGCTTATATTAATAGAATAAAGGGAGATAAAGCTGAAAATATTGAAGATGCGATAAAAGCATTACAAGCTGCACTGCAAGTAAGAACCCGCCAAGCTTCACCCCAAGATTGGGCTAAAACGCAAATTAATTTGGGGCTTGCTTACACTGAAAGAATAAACGGAGATAAAGCTCAAAATGTTGAAAATGCCATCTCTTCTCATCAAGCTGCATTAGAAGTTTTGAATCGCCAAGCTTCCCCCCAAGATTGGGCAATGATACAACATAATTTAGGCGGTGCTTACTTCCACAGAATAAACGGAGATAAAGCTCAAAATATTGAAGATGCAATAAAAGCCTTCCGTGCTGCTTTACAAATCCATTCTCGCGAAGCTTCCCCCCAAGAATGGGCAAGTACGCAAATGAATTTAGGTGCTGCTTACTTGCACAGAATAAACGGAGATAAAGCTCAAAATATTGAAGATGCGATAAAAGCATTACAAGCTGCACTGCAAGTGAGAACCCGCCAAGCTTCACCCCAAGATTGGGCAATGGCACAAAATAATTTGGGACTTGCTTACACTGACAGAATAAACGGAGATAAAGCTGATAATATTGAAAACGCTATAAAAGCCTTCCAAGCTGCTTTAGAAGTAGCTCAGTCCCGCGAAGCTTCACCCTTCAATTGGGCGGTGATGCAGCATAATTTGGGCAATGCTTACGTTAGCATCAGCAAAATAAAGCCACATGAAACTTACTATGTTGAAAATGCAATAAACGCTTATAAAGCCGCTTTGCAAGTGAGAACTCGTCAAGCTTCTCCCGAATATTGGGCAATGACGCAAGTTAGCTTAGGTAATGCTTATTTTTTTAGAAGAATCAAAGGGGATATATCCGAAACCGAAAATATTGAAGATGCAATAAGAGCCTTCCAAGCTGCTTTAAAAGTCTATACCCGCCAAGCGTTCCCCCAACAATGGGCAATGGCACAAAATAATTTGGGGCTTGCTTATAAGGCTAGAAAAAAGGGAGATGAACACGAGAATATAAAAAATGCCATAGCAGCTTTGGAAGCAGCTTTGCAAGTGAGAACTCGTGAAGCTTTTCCCTACGAACATACAGAAACTTTATTCAATTTGGGTATAACTTACCAATATATAGTGATGTTTAACTTTGCTTACACTACCTATAAATCCACGATTGAGACATTAGAATTGTTGCGTGGTTCTATCATTTCAGGGGAGGAAAGCAAACGTAAGCAAGCAGAGCAGTTTAACGAAGTGTATATTCGTATGGTAGAAGTTTGCCTAGAATTAGAGGACTGGGTAAATTCTCCATTTGTGCAACGGTCATCCTTACCCTTGGATACACTAGCAGAAGCAATAGAATATGTTGAACGTAGCAAAACTCGCAATTTAGTTGAACTTATCCTCAACCGCGACCTTAAAACCATTTTTCCTCCAGAAACCGCCACCCAATTAGAACAACTGCAAGACGAAATAGCTACAATACAGTATCAAATCCAAAATGGCATAGGCGAAAACCTCACGGACTTAGCAAAACGTCTAGAAAATTTATGGCAAAGACGGCAAGAATTACAAGATAAATATTTGCCGATTGGTTCTGGTTTCAAGGTTGACCAATTTCAGTCAAGTTTAGATGAAGAAACTGCCATCATCGAGTGGTATATAACGGGAGCATATGTAGAGGTAGAAACATTTATTATTACTCGTAACAGTTTGCAACGGCTAAATGTCTCTCAACCAAATGATAACATGGGTGCTTTGAATGATTGGAAAAATGAGTATATAAGGGCATATGACGAGTATCGTAGGGATAAGAACAAAACAGAATGGAAAGATAATCTTACTTCTCGCCTCATTCGTCTTGCAGAAATATTACAAATAGAAGATATACTCCAATTAATCCCAAAAACTTGCACCCGTATTATCCTCATTCCCCATCGCTATTTACATCTATTCCCCCTTCACTTACTCCCCTTGGCAAATGGTAAATTATTGTGCGAAAGATACCCCAAAGGTGTTAGCTATGCTCCCAGTTGTCAACTATTGCAACAGATACAAAAGCGAGAACGTCCTGATTTTACATCTATTTTTGCTATCCAAAACCCAACTAAAGACCTTAATTATGCCGATTTGGAAGTAGACATAATTTTAAGTCTTTTCTCCTCTCCTCAGAGATTATCTTACGAAGAAGCTACCAAAGACACACTACTTCAAAAACTTTTACAGTTAAAAGAAGCAAATTATCTACATTTTTCTTGTCACGGTTCATTTAACTCTAACTTCCCTCAAAATTCTTGCTTAAAGCTAGCAGAAAGTCTGGATGAAAATGGTGAATTAGATTTAAGTAAATGTCTCACCTTGAGTAATTTATTTGAACGAGATTTTAAGCTCGATAATTGCCGTCTCGTTGTTCTCTCTGCTTGTGAAACAGGCTTAATTGATTCCAAAAATACTAGCGATGAATATATTGGTTTACCTAGTGGATTTCTTTATGCAGGTAGTATTAGTGTGGTGAGTAGTTTATGGACAGTAGATGATGTATCTACAGCATTATTGATAATTAAATTTTACCAAAATATCAAGGCTGGCTTAACAGTTGCTGTTGCTCTGAATCAAGCACAGATTTGGCTACGAGATGTGACCAAAGTGGAACTGGAAAGATGGATTGAAGAAAACCAGTTACCGCTGAGTCCAGCAGTTAAGATGAATCTACGTCGTCGTTTTCATAAGTTACCGAATGATGCCCAACCATTTCAGTCTCCCTTCTATTGGGCGGCGTTTTGTGCGATCGGTCAGTAATTTTAGCTATGAAGCCACGAGTTGAAATTTTCGAGCTAGAGTATTAATTGATTCTAGTAATTAAGGTAGGGTTACACTATGTAGAATAAAAATCCAGCAGAATTGGTTTAAGGGGTTATGCTTAATGGATGAAAGTCGTCTTAAAGCCTATCTTAACCTAATTCAATCACTACTTGACTGTAAAAGTGGCGAGGAGTTGGCGCTGTTACAAAATAATCAAGAGTTGATTGACATTGATTTTATTCAAGTGATGGAACAGGTTGCAACTCAGGCTGAAGAAGAAGGACAACAAAAAGCGGCAGATTTTTTACAGACTTTAGTTAAGCAATTAAAAAAAGCTTTTGCAGTAGCAGAATTAACAGATAATTCTCAAGAGCAAGGTGAAATTACTCAAGCTTATCACAACTTAATAGAAGCACTATTGTCTTGTCCTAATGGTCAAGAAGGGCAAATTTTGAAGGATAATTTTGATTTGCTTGATTTAGGTCTGTCAGAGACGATGAAGCAGGTTGCAGAAACCCTCGTGGAAGAGGGTGAGGAAGATACATCTGAGTGGTTACTAAATGTTGCTTCTCAAGTGAGGGTTGTTGTAGCAGCTCGCCTATTCGATAAAGGTAATCAATATTACCATCTTAACAATTTTGCAGCAGCCGAGCAATCATGGCAAGAGGCTCTAGCTTTATATCAGGAAATTGGCGATCGCCAAAGTGAAGCAGAATTGTTAAATAGCCTTGGTATTGCTTGTTACTTTATGGGACGATATCAGATTGCTATTGATTACTGCCAGCAATCACTTAAAATTCAAAAGGATATTGGCGATCGCACAGGAGAAGCTGGTTCTCTGATCAATATTGGTAATGCTCTTTACTCTTCAGGCAAATATGATGTAGCTATCGATTACTATCAGCAGTCACTTGCAATTAAAAGGGAGATAGGGGAGCGTAGAGGGGAAGCGACTGCGTTAATGAATATAGGTAATGCTTTGTACTCAACTGCAAAATACGATTTAGCTATAGACTATTATCAAAAGTCACTCGCAATTCAAGAGGAAATAGGCGATCGCAAAGAAGAGGCGAAATCTAGGGGTAATTTAGGTGCAGCTTATATTGCTCTGGGACAGTACAAAAAGGCAATCGATTTTTATGAACAACAACTAGCGATTGCACGACAGATAGAAGATCGTCTTGGAGAGGCTAACGCACTAAATAATTTAGGTACTCTGTATAACGCATTAGGTCAATATGAGTTGGATATTAAATATCAAAAGCAGTCACTAGCAATTTACCAGGAGATAAAATATCGCCACGGGGAAGCTTGCTCTTTTGGAAACTTAAGTTTTGCTTATCGTGCATTAGGTCAGTACGATTTGGATATTGATTATCAGCAGCAATCACTAGCCATAACACGAGAACTTGGCGACTTGCAAGGAGAAGCAACATCTCTTGGTAGTTTGGGTAATACTTACTTATTGCTGGGGGAGTATGATGCTGCTGTTGACTATTATCAGCAGTGGCTGAAAACTTCTCAAGAAATCGGCGATCGCAGAGGAGAAGCCAAATCAATGGCGGGTTTGGGCATTGCTTATTATTATTTAGAAAAATACCAGCAAGCTATTGACTATCATCGGAATTCACTTAAAATTGCCGAGGAGATTGGTGATTTTGATAGCCTACGGGACAGGGTAAAATCACTGGCGATGGCGTGATTGGACTATCCCGTTGTTTGATAGCTGCTGGGGTAAAAAGTGTAATTGTGTCTCTATGGTCGGTAGAGGATTTGTCCACTGCCTTATTGATGGTGAAATTTTACCAAATTTTCCAAGAGGGAGTAGCGGCTACCGTCGCTCTCAACGAGGCTCAACGCTGGTTGTTAGGAGTTACGAAAAAAGAATTAGAAATTTGGGTAAACAGTAACGAGAGATTTTTTGATCCTACGCTGAAAATTAATCTACGCGGGAGGTTGCATCAGTTAGATGATAACGGCAAACTATTTCACAATCCCCGATATTGGGCGGCATTTTGTGTGATCGGTCAGTAATAACGAAATATCGTGTAAATATTATCGGTAGAATCTGTCCAAATTCTGTGTTAAGTCGCCTCGACGTTGCGGTGGAAGAATCATAGGTCAATGCTAAATTCGTTAATTTTTAGTCTTCTTAACCATTTTATCGAGTTTTAAAACACGCTCTAGAGATGGTTATTATATGTGTTGGGATACTTTTGATAGCCTTACGTAAGCTACAATATGAAGCTTGAAAACTTGAAAGGCGGGTTTATGAATAAAAATAAAATCCTTCCATCACTGGAGTTAACACCTCTAAATGAACCGCAAATTGATATATTGAGGGGTGCTTCCTTTGGAGCAGAGGGCATTTGGCAGATATTTCAAGGAGGAGAATGGACATTTTATACCAATGGAAAATTCACTTTCACTTCCCAGTTTTCCCAAGTAGACCCTCCGATATCTGGGACATATGCAAAAGTTGGTACCAACTTTGAATTCCAATCGGAACAAGCTTTTGATGACAATAGTACTATCTCAATCGATGGGACAATCTGCATCAATGAGGAAAATCTAGTTTTAGACGCTATATACACTAATTCAAATTCCCCCCAACAGATTGCCAGAATTTCCCAATACCTTATTACAGGTAGAGCAATTCAAAAGCCTGAACCATTATCAGGTCTTGAAAATAGTTTTGAAACCCAGAGAGTCGAGATTAATGATGATGACTTGATGACACAATTAGAAGCACTGGGAATTAACGATGATTTGATAGAAAAAGAAATTGAGGGTATAAAGATTCCAAATCAATTCAGAATATCTCTAGAGGGAAAAACAGATAAGGGAGCTTTTAGCTCTCTTCCTGGCACTCTACTTATTATTAATAAAACTGCTTCGGAATTTCAAAGCCAAAGCCATCTTTCAATTACTCTTGCTGTTAATCCAGAGTTATTTGGTACAAATGGATTTATTGTTATAAATTCTGAAGAAAATAGTAAAGAAGCTCCAAATACTCAAATTAATGTAAGTAATAATCAAGTTCGCTTAGAATTCAGTTCCAGTGATTTTATGCGTTCAACAACCTATACTTTGGGAGCATACGAATCTTCTCCAGACTTGTATAGGCAAGTTTTGGTTGAAAATGGAATTTTAACTTTTACTGTTGAAGAAAACCAAATTTCAGGAGAAGTTAAAGCTTCTGGAATTATTCCTCCTAGAGATGCAAATAAGTATTTCTCTAATGCAGAGCGAAGTACCTATGAGGGGAAGCTAACAGGGGAAATTCCTACAAGTCCTCCAGTTGAGAAACTAAAGGCAGCGTTATCATTAAGTTTTAACGGACAATGGGATATAAGCAACAGTCATTTCGGACAAATCAAGTTGCAACAAAATGGACAGCAAGTTAGCGGAACTTATACTGAAGGAGGGGGTGGAACAATTGAAGGGATTGCGCGAGGGAATCGGTTTGATTTTACCTGGCAAGACCGTCAACAGAGAGAAAAAGGTCGGGGATTTTTAAGAGCAGTTGCTGGCGGGGGAAAGTTAGTTGGAATCTGGTGGAGGGAAGATATGACATCTCAAGAAACAAAAAGTGAGTGTTTAATAGCTTCTTGGCAGTTGCCTTCTTTCATTACTACTGAAACTTTTAGCCCGTTTGACTTACAAGAACTAAGATTTCTGGGTCACGAACTTATTCTTCAAGGCAGGGAGGAACAAGCCGCACTTTTGCTCAACCGAGTTATTATTTCTTATTTAGCACAGCAACAGGAAGAAACTCCAGCATTTGAAGTAGCTAATGTTGAAAAAGAAAAAGAGCTAGAAAAGAAACTAATTAGTGCTGCATTTTCCCTTAACTTTCTTATCAATTGCCACTTTCAACTTGGAGACTACGAGCAGTTACTAAAAAGCTTAGATTATGGTTTGAAAATTCAGCGTCTTTTAGGTCCAGAGGAATCTGCCAACCGACTTTTTCGACGACTCACAGCCGATATTGCGAATACGCTAACCTCCAATGCAGAACGATTTGAGGTTATGGAAAAGGTTTATAGAAATTGGCAGCAAGTGGTTAGTGGCAGTCGAGCAGTTATCGGCATCTATCTGGAACAAGATGAGAACAAAGAAGTCATTGTTTCTGGGATTGAAGAAAAACAACCAGCTTATCTAGCTGGAATTATGCCTCAAGACGAGATATTGAAAATCGACGGAAAAATTATTCAGGGCTTAGATAAACAGCAAGTTCTTGAAAATCTTGGAGGAAAACCAGGAACGCTGGTTACTATAACTGTGCGACGCAGCAATCAAGAACTAGAGTTTCAACTTACTAGAGGCAAGATAGAGATCAATTCGGCGCAGCGCCAAGCTGAAATTGTCAAAACTCTAACATTTTTTGCTGATTCTCTAAACCGCTTACGAGAAAGTTCCAAAAATAATCTCAATAAGATAAATACATCAGCACAGAGAATTGCTCAAGGTCAAGAAAAACCTGTCTCTACGTTGCTATCCGTTACTCGATATATTGAAAACCAAATAATTCAATTAAATCAAGAAATTAATATTGCCATTAAGAGTAAAAGAGAACTTTTTAGCGAGCAGGAAGAAGTATTACAAGAATTAGAATTTATTTTTTCTCAGCTTAAAGATATTGGTGAAGGAGCAGAGATACAGATCCGAAATTTAGGTGAACGAGAAGAAAAAGTTAAACGACTTATTGAAAACGATAAAGACTTATCTCCTATAGAAAAACGATTCTTTCAAGCATATTTAACAGATATAATAGCTCATTTATCCTTTTTCAATGAACTTAAACTTAAAACCAATTTTATCAAAAAAATTGATGCTCAAAAGCTCTTTGAAGAAAACAGAAAACGAGCGCAAGAAATGACATCTGATTTGACCGATAGACTTGAAAATTGGCGAACTAGATTAAGAGAAGATATTGATAAAATTCAAGCTCTAGATCAAGGACAGCCCTTTTTTCAAAAAGCACTTAAATTTTTAATTTCATTGGGTTATGAAGAACAAGCATTAGTAGTTTCTGAAAAGTCCAGAGCCAGAGCCTTTGCTGACTTGTTGACCAAGCCATTATCTTCTAAACAAGGAGAACGCTATAGTGCTAATACACCAACAATCGCACAGATTAAACAAATCGCTCAAGAACAAAACGCTACAATTATCGAATATTCAATGATTAATGCAGATGACCTTCTGCTAATTTGGGTTATTAAGCCTAATGGTAAAATTATTCTTCATCAATTTGATATCAAAGCCATATCAGAAAAAAATAATTTCCTTTCAGATTTAGTTGTTCAAGCTCGTGAATCCTTGGGTATTGATGGAAAATCTGGGAATTTAGCAAATGTTGATAGTGTTAACTCTTCTTCAAGCACTTTGTGGAAATCTACTTGGTTACAACCTCTGTACCAAATTTTGATTCAACCAATTGTTCATCTTCTACCAACCGATCCTAATAGTATTCTCATCTTCGTTCCACAGGGAAATCTTTTCCTTGTTCCCTTTTCAGCACTACAAGACGTAGAAGGTAAATTCCTTATAGAAAAACACACGATTGTTACTGCTGCTTCCATTAAAGTACTCGAGTTAATCAAAAAACGAAGTACACAAGTACCAGAAACTTCTTTAGATGCGCTGGTTGTGGGGAATCCGAAAATGCCAACTATTCCCTTAACAGAACTACCTGTGGAGTTGGGGGATTTAGCTTGGGCAAAAACAGAAGTACAAGCAATAGCACCCCTTTTCAACACCCAAGCCATCACGGGTGCAAATGCGAGTAAAGTAGGCATTCAACAGCTTCTTCCCAAAGCGCGATTGATACACCTCGCAACTCACGGTTTATTGGATGATATTCCACAACTAAATACACCAGGGGCGATCGCTCTTGCTCCCAGTGATGAGGACAATGGCTTTCTCACTGCTGGCGAAATCTACGATATGAAACTAAATGCCGATCTGGTAGTACTGAGTGCTTGCAGTACTGGACAAGGTAAAATCACAGGAGATGGGGTAATAGGATTATCCCGTTGTTTAATCGCTGCTGGGGTTAAGAGCGTAATTGTATCTCTATGGTCAGTAAGCGATTTATCTACTGCCTTATTGATGGTAAAATTTTATCAAATTTTACAACAGAGAGTAGCGGCTACTATTGCCCTCAACGAGGCTCAACGCTGGTTGTTAGGAGTTACGAAAAAAGAATTAGAAATTTGGGTAAAAACTAACGAAAGATTTTTTGATGCTACACTAAAAATTGACATACGCCGAAGACTACATCAGCTAGATGATAACGGCAAACTATTTCAACATCCCCGATATTGGGCAGCATTTTTTGCAATCGGTCAGTCATGACGAAATATCGATAATATACACCTAAGATTATCGGTAAAATATGCCCAAATCATGAACGAAATAACCCAGAATTTTGGACTGCTTAGTCCTAGTATTACTCTTTATGCTTTTCATCTGCGAAACAGCATCAATCAAGGATTAAAGCCAACTGTTACAGAAGCATCGCAGTTATGGGAACAGTTAATAGATTTGGGTAATAAGCTCCACATACCAGAACTACAAACTCTACAAAAACGACTTATTTGTTACCAAGATAGTCAATATTTTCCACAAGCAGAAGATAGTCTTGGAGTTGAATATAGCAATCTACTGTGTAATCAAGAAGAAAGTTTAAACTTTAGATTAATTTCTCAAAACAGTGAGTTAGAACTTCAGGGTTTACTTTGCCCTTTTCGATTACATGATACTTATGCAATCGATTTAACCTTGTGTTCTAAAGATAAATTGAGTCTGCAAGAATTAAGATATCTCAACCTCCAAAACCTGCTATTACCTCCACAAATACAAGCTTCCCTTGGACAAACACTATTGCTTTTTTGTCAACCAATAAAAACGCAAGAAAATTATCAAGCTTTGGCTGATGCTTGTGTTAACCAAATACTGCCAGAAAGAAATTCAACTGAGTTAGTCGGCATAGGTTATCTGCTAGGCAATCCCATTTTTGAATATGAAAGCGCACACACAGACCCTACTCAAAAACTGCATATTTTAGTTTGGTTTAAATGCCAAAATCTGAATCCAGACCACATGGATAAAGTAGCTGAAATTCTACTATATCTGCTGTGGTGTAGGCATAAAATTCAGTATGTTTATCATCAATCCCGGTGGTGCGATAAAAGAGCCAAACAACTTTATAGCAAATTGTCAGAGTACAGGCGACGTTTTAGTAAAATTTCTCAAGCAACAAATAGGCAATGGCAGCTTAGACCATTACAAGCAGAGTTACGACAAGTCGGCTTGGATTATAGTCGCTACCTGGAAGACATAAAAGACCATGAAAATACTATTGCTATTAACGAACAAAATTATAGGGCTAAGTTAGAAAAGCTACAAATATTACCAGAAACAGATTTGGATTTATGGCAGATTTTTTTGCAACATACCGAAAATAAATTACAAAAACAAATTCAAACAGATTTGCGCTTCTTAGAACGGGGACGCGATCGCCTGCAACATCTAAAAGTTATACTTCAGGAAACCATTGCTACTGAACCAGTAAACAACGATATGCCTGGGATTCCTCCTGAAATCTACAGTAGATTACGTAATGCATTGTTGAATTGTGACCAATTTGACACCGCTCAACGCTTACGAAATTTCTTTAAAGCAAATTCTCCCCTTACACCTTGGCAATCTCATTGGCAAACTGGTAGCCCGTCTGAACTGGTGGAGGATGCGATTGGTTACTTAAATGATAAATTTCGTGACGACACAAAGGAAAATGCCTTAGTTATGCTGCTGCGTCTACTCGCAAACTCAATAGACCCAGCTGACGATCACCATCAAATTTTAGCAGAACTGGTAGAGGAACTTAATATTTTACTTTCCCGCCATATATCTAATCAAGCTTTTAAACCAGTTAATATTACCTCTAAAATCAACACTGGTGGTCAAAATTCTCTAGGAAATCAAATAAAGCAAAACCTGAAATGCAGTTTTAGTTGGTTGCACCTCACAGACCTTCATCAAGGTATGAGGGAACAGCATTGGCTTTGGCCTGGTGTAAGAGACATCTTCTTCGCAGATTTGAAACGCCTTCACGATAAGTGTGGTCCGTGGGACTTAGTTTTATTTACTGGAGACCTGACTCAAGAAGGAAGCCTCCAAGAGTTCCAGACACTTGATCGACTCATGAAAGAACTATGGGATTATTTCGATAAACTGGGTTCATCCCCTAAGTTACTAGCAGTACCAGGCAATCACGATTTAGTTAGACCCAATAAAAAAGATCCTGCGGTACGACTTTTGCAGCAGTGGCTAAACTTACCGGACATACAGGAAGAGTTTTGGGAAGAGGCGGAGTCACCATATCGTCAGGTAGTTACAAAAGCATTTGAAAACTACATGATATGGTGGGAAAACCAAACCTTCAAGCCCAAAGAACTAAAACCAGGAACTTTACCAGGGGATTTTTCAGCCACCATTGAAAAGGAAGGTGCGAAGCTGGGAATTGTGGGTTTGAATACAAGCTTTCTCCAATTAACTGGTGGTAACTATGAAGGTAAGCTGGCACTTCATCCCCGCCAATTTCATCAAGCCTGCAACGGCGATGGTTCAGCTTGGGCAAAACAACATAATGCTTGCCTGTTACTGACACATCACCCACCAGGATGGTTAAACCCAGATTCACAACGGCATCTAAAAGCGGAAATAACATCTCATGGGCGCTTTGCAGTTCACCTGTGCGGGCACTTACACGAAGCATTTTCTGGAGAAAATGCAGAAGGTGGGGCTGATGCTCGGCGCATTTGGCAAGGTCGCTCGCTTTTTGGTTTAGAATACTACTCTAGGGAAAATACAGAAGTTCAACGTCTGCATGGTTACACGGCTGGCAAAGTAGAAGTGAGTGAGAATAAAGGTAATTTGATATTTTGGCCTCGTGAAGCACGTCTACAAGGGGGACAGAGAAGTATTGTACCAGATTATTCTCTAGTATTGACTGATAACCAGCACACCAACCCAAAAGAGTTTGAACTGCTGCAACCCTATGTCAGTAGGAATATGTAAAAAATTAACTTAATTAGAAACAAGTCACTAATAGCCTTGAAATTCATACAAAATTTTTGGTATGTATGTATAATCACATTTAGTGTTGATAAAAACCTAGTTTCTTGAAGATGGAGCAAACATTTCAGCATTTAGAAAAAATGATCGGGATGCATTGGATGTATATCAGCGCTCGCTGGAACAGTATAATCTTTTAGGAGATCGACTGTGACATGGTTTCAGTAGAACTATATGAATTATGTAAAGATGTGTTTTTAAAATGCGATTATTTTGCTAATAATAATGCCCAAGAACTTCGGAATTTATGTAGACCTATTGAGGGACTTAAACATCTATCATTTAATATTAAAAATTGCGATCGCTCTCTAGATTTAGTTATATGTGTGTTAGCAATTGTTTTGGATGGAGAAAATGATACAGAGGGTTGGATATTTCCTAAGTTTGTAGAAGTATTAAAACTGAGTATTTCTGAAGGTGATGCACGACGGACAGAACTTGATAACCTCTTAAGCCAGGTTAAAAACTATAAGAATCTCTATAAAGATAAAGCAGATCAAACGAAAATTCATATTGAGAAACACAAAATTTTTAATTCAATTATCGAAATTGATTTTAAAGACCAGGAAAATAATGTAATCCAAGCTATACGTTGTCAAGAAAACCGTTGGCGAAAAGCCGCCTTTTTAGTTAATGGTTACGACGATAGATACGGACAAACAATTTTTATTGAAAGATTATTTCGGAAATTGCCAGAGTTCATAAATGGACGAAAAATAAAGATAAAATTAGATGGGGGATATGAAATCTCCCATTTTTGGGAACAAATTGCTCCAGAATTTTTTGGCTCAGATCATCTGCCTAAAATGACGCTGCATATGCAAGAGCAAATTATAGATAAAATTCGTGAATGTTTACAATCTCAAAATTTGATTTTGATTTTTTATATACCTGAATATCTCTTAGCAGGATTTCTAACTGATTTAATTCAGCATTTTTGGCAACCAATTGTAGATAGAGTCAATCACCAAGATACTTACCTGACAATGTTCTTAGTTGAACATAACCATAAAGAACTAGGGGCTAAAGGTTTAGGTGCTTGTTTAGCTTCGGACTTTGAGGATGAGCCTAGCTATCCTAGCTATCCCCTATATTTAAGTCAGCTAAGTAAATTTTCGAGCAAGCACTTAAACGAATGGTTGGACAATAGTGTAAAAGATGAAAAAATACGTCAGAATTTACTTGCTGGTATGCAGCAGAGAAATTTTGTTGATAAATTGTTGAAAGAAACTGAATGGGGCATTCCTGAGCTTGTTTATAAAAAGATTTGCAGGTATTTTGATGTTAGTTGGGAGGAAATTGACCAATGTCAGATTCGATAATACCTCGCATCTACACAGGCGAAAAGCAACCCTCATCGCAGGAACGCGAACTTGATGGACGTGAACCTTACATACCCTCGCCAGAGTTGGTTGAGGCAGTAAATCTAACGATTTTCTTACAAAAACGCCCTTTGTTGCTCAAGGGAGAACCAGGTTGTGGTAAAACTCGCTTGGCTCGTGCTGTAGCCAATGAACTCAGCTTACCTTATGAGTCTTGGTATATTCAGTCTACAACTAGGGCAAAAGATGGTTTTTACACTTATGATGCGATCGCTCGTCTGCAAGATGCCCAATTAGCACAGCTTGATGAGCAGAAACGCTCAAAAGTTAATGACCCTAAAAATTATATCAAGCTGGGTCCGTTGGGTCGTGCCTTTCAAAACTCGCTCTTAAAATCGCAACGTACTGTAGTTCTTATTGATGAAATTGACAAAGCCGATATTGACTTCCCCAACGACTTACTTCAAGCGCTAGATGAGGGACGATTTCCCATTCAAGAAACGGGAGAGGAAATCAAAGCAAACCCAAAGGAACCTCCAATTATATTTATTACCAGCAATGACGAGAAAGATTTACCTGATGCTTTCCTACGTCGTTGCTTATTCCACTATATTAAGTTTCCTGAAGAATCTGAATTAGTCAAAATTATTAACGCCCACTTTCCAGACTCACAACCAGCCGTTATAGGAGCAGCAGTTAGACGCTTCCAACTACTGCGAACGCAGATGGAAAAAGATATCGGGAAAACTGGTAAAAAAGTGAGTACTAGTGAGTTAATTGACTGGTTTACAATATTGCGACGATATCCGGAAGACGAGGTTTTGAAGAAACTCAAAGGTGAACTTCCGTTTGCTGGGATACTGCTAAAGTCTTGGAAAGATTATCGAGACTATTTAAGTCCGCCACGGGAGGAAAAAAATGAATCCCGTTGAAATTCCTTTACTCAATGTTTTGTTAATTTTATTTAAAAAATTGCGGTCATACGGTTTTCCCTTGGGTGTTGAAGATTATATGTTGGCACTACAGGCGTTGCAAGGTGGATTTGGTATGGGCGATCGCCAAACGTTAGAGCGCCTGTGCTGTACACTATGGACAAAATCTGAGCAAGAAGCCCGTCTGCTCAATCGACTTTTTGATGAAGTGCTAGCTCAACCCCAAACTTATATCAATCAATCTTCCACTACCGAACCAGTAAAACCTGCGGTCGAAACACCCAAAACACCTCAACCTGTAAATTCATTAACAAAGCCACAAGCAACTGTTGATTCCTCGACATCAATACCTATCTCCGAAGAATCTAATCAAGCACCGCTTGAAAATCAACCAACTCAGCCTCCAAAACCAGTTGCTGAACCAAGCCCACCTGTTGACATAGCGCAAGAAATTGAACCGGAGCAGGTCATTCAAGCAGTTCGCAGCAATCAGCCTAACAGCTTTGAAATGAACTACTACCCCACAGATTTATCAGCTGAGTACTTACCAGTAACTAGCAGAGAGATGAAGCAGGGTTGGCGTTTTCTACGTCGTCAAGTACGCGAAGGGACATTGAAGGAATTAGATGTAACGGGTACGGTAGAAAAAAATTGTCGCTACGGTATTTTACCTGAACCAGTGATGATGTCACGCTACACCAACCAAGTTAAACTGGTATTACTGGTCGATCAAGGCGGCTCAATGGTGCCTTTTCATCATCTCTCCCGTCAATTAATAGATAAAGCTAAACGGGGTGGAAACATTAAGCAAACCAGTGTTTACTACTTCCAGAACTACCCGGAAAAATATCTTTATAGTGACCCAACTCGGCTGAAAGCTCAACTAATAACGAACTTTCTAGAATCTCTTGATAAAAAAACATCCGTACTAATTGTTAGCGATGCTGGTGCTGCACGAGGTAACTATAATCCAGGACGAATCGAGTATACTCGATTTTTCATTGAACAGCTTCAGCAATCAGTAAATTATTATGCTTGGCTTAATCCCATGCCCAACGATAGCTGGGAGTATACTACAGCTGGTGAAATTGCTCGTTTTGTGCCAATGTTTGAAATGAGCCGTGAAGGACTTAGTGCAGCTATTAACACTTTACGCGGTCGCTATGTTTACTGGGAGCATCCCTATCAGTGGATGTTGTCATAGTTACTATGAGTGAAACAAGTGCAACAAATTTAGACATAGCTATGGAGCGAGTCGTAGGATTTGCCCAAAAATTTGATCGAGCACATCTAGACTTGGCTTGTCATGCAGCATTTCCACAAACACTTACACCAGATTTACTTTATCAAAT
The DNA here is from genome assembly GCA_035967975.1 of Scytonema sp. PMC 1070.18. Taxonomy (GTDB): domain Bacteria; phylum Cyanobacteriota; class Cyanobacteriia; order Cyanobacteriales; family Nostocaceae; genus Scytonema. The sequence goes on along the minus strand of JAWQFQ010000014.1, from coordinate 56,934 downwards.
TTGGCTGCGTTTTGTACCCCAAGCCCCTTGGACAGCAGTTGCTCGCATACTTCTGTCTCGTTTGTGTCGTGAGGTAGGTTATGAACTTTACGAAATGGATGTTGCTGTGCGAAATCTGTTGCTAACAGAACTTAAGGAAGATAAGCGCTTTGACAAGCAATTAGATAAATTAGCAGAGTTTTATAGCCATTATTTAAGACAGCAATTTGGCAGCGAAGAAGGAGAAGAAAAAGATTTAACCCAACCTCAACATTGGATAGTACTTGCTCATAGTCAACCCAATCAAGTTAATCGTGAATTAGCAAAAGCTCTTGAGTCGAGATTCAAACAGGAAAACTGGAAAGAACTGTTTCGTATAGCATCATCTATAGAAGCCATTCCAGAAGCATTGGCCGAATTTGAAGCACCACTGATGACTTATGCTCGCGGAATGTTGAGTTACACTACTGGGGATTTAGAGGGTGCGGCAGAAGAATTTAGCAAACTGCAAAGGCGGGAACTTCAGGTTGAGATTGCTGGAGTCAATTTATCGATTCCTGATGAAGTTGAAGCTCCTTTAATTGAAGTAGAATTAGCTTTCTTGCAAAGATTGTTGCAAATAATTTCGGAAAGTAATAGTGATGCACAAGTAGTTTACTCATTTCTGCAAAAGAATATAGAAAAACTGAATGAACATTTAGTAGAAGTGTTGCGGCTTTGGGCAAAAAATAACTTGACAGAAGCGCAGCCAGATGAAGCGCAATCACGAGCTACAGTCATCAGCAATTTTAGTATTTTGCTAACTCAGTTTCCCTTGGGTTCTAGAGCCAGGAACATAGAGATTGCTATTACTGGTTATGAAATAGTGCTAACAGTCTTTACCCGTGAGGTGTTTCCTAAAAATTGGGCAGGCATACAGGCACTCTTAGGTAATGCTTATAGAGACAGAATTCAGGGAAATAAAGCGGAGAATTTAGAACAGGCACTTACTTATTTCTTGGCTGCACTCCAAATCTTCAACCGCGATGATTTTCCTCAAGATTGGGCTTTGACACAAATTAGTTTGGGGGAAGCTTACATTAATAGAATTCAGGGAAATAAAGCGGAGAATTTAGAACAGGCAATTGCATCTTGTTTGGCTGCGCTGCAAATCCTTACTCGCGATGATTTTCCCCAAGATTGGGCAGGTACACAAATTAACTTAGGGATTGCTTACATTAACAGAATTTGGGGAGAGAAAGCTGAAAATCTAGAATGTGCGATCGCTGCATTTGCTGCGGCTTTAGAAGTGAGAACCCGCAGTGCCTTTCCCTATGAATGGGCTGCTACACAAAATGCTTTGGGAACTGCTTACATTAGCAGGATTAAGGGAGAGAAAGCTAAAAATTTAGAATATGCGATAGCCACTTTTTTATCTGTACTAGAAATTTTTACCCGCACTAGTTTTCCTCAACAATGGGCTTTGACACAAAATAATCTGGGAACCGCTTACCGTGACAGAATTCTGGGGGAGAGGGCAGAAAACTTGGAAAGGGCGATCGCTGCTTTTTCTGCTGCCTTACAAGTGTACACGCGCAGTGCTTTTCCCCAAAACTGGGCAGAGACGCAAAATAATCTCGGAACCGCTTACCGTGACAGAATCATAGGAGACAGGGCTGAAAATCTGGAAAGGGCGATCGCTACTTATTCTGCTGCCTTACAAGTATACACCCGTGAATCGTTCCCATATCACTGGGCTTTGACACAAAATAATCTAGGAACCGCTTACCGTAACAGAATTCGGGGGGATAGGGCAGAAAACCTGGAAACGGCGATCGCTGCATACCAAGCTGCTTCGAGTGTCAGAACCAGGGAAGCTTTGCCTCTAGATTGGGCAGCAACGCAAAATAATCTCGGACTTGCCTACAGGGATAGAATCAAAGGAGACAGGACAGATAACATCGAAAATGCGATCGCTGCTTTTGCTGCCGCGTTGCAAGTAAGAACTCTCGAAGCTTTGCCCTATGATTGGGCAGAGACGCAAAATAATCTAGCTACTGCTTACTGTAACAGAATCTTAGGAGAACGAGCCGAAAATATTGAATTGGCGATCGCTTGTTTCCAAGATGCTCTGAGAGTTAGAACTATTGACGCTTTTCCCATTGATTGGGCAGAAACGCAAAATAATCTAGCTACTGCTTACCTTAATAGAATCAGAGGGAATAAAGCTGAGAATTTAGAAATAGCGATTGCTTGTTTGCAAGAAACTCTGAGAGTTTATACCTTTGATGCTTTTCCCCAAAACTATGCAGAAACTTTATTTAACATGGGGATAGCTTACCAAAAAGCAAAGCAGTTTACCTCAGCTTACAACGCCTTTAAATCTGCCGCCACAGTAGAATCTTTACGGTCAGAAATAATTTTTGGGGAGGAAACCAAACGCAAACAAGCCCAAGAATGGAACAAACTTTATAGCTGCATGGTAGAAGTTTGTCTGGAATTAAGTAATATCGCGGAAGCGATTGAATATGTTGAACGTAGCAAAACCCGCAATTTAGTTGAACTTATTCTCGAACGTGACTCTGAAACCATCTTCCCCCCAGATGTTGTCACTCAACTAGAAACATACAGGGATGAAATAGCCACAGGACAATATCAAATCCAAAATGGTAAAGCTGAAAATCCAAAAGTCCTAGCACAGCATCTCCAGGAATTGCGACAGCAGCATAATGAATTGCAAAACCACTACTTAAGAGTTTGTTCTGGTTTCAAATTTGACTCTTTTCAAGCTTCTTTAGATGAGCGCATAGCCATTATTGAGTGGTTTATTCTCAATGACAAAATTTTGGCGTTTATTGTCACAAAAAGAGGAGAAGTTGTTTGGCAATCTCAACCAGAAGACAGAGAAGCTTTAGAAAATTGGTTAAATCAATACTTGCAGAACTACGACCAGCAAAAAGACCAATGGTGGAAAAGCTTAGGGGAAGAACTCAAAAAATTAGCTTCCATTTTGCATATTGAGGAAATATTAACCCAAATACCCAAACACTGTAATAGATTAATCCTCATTCCCCATCGCTTCTTGCACTTGTTACCACTTCATGCTTTACCTGTAGGGGAATCATACTTAATTGACTTATTCCCTAACGGCTTAGGATATGTACCTAGTTGTCAGCTATTGCAATTAGTCCAAACTAGGCAACGTTCTGAATTTAGTAATCTTTTCGCTATCCAAAATCCCACCGGGGACTTGAGTTATAGCAAGATAGAGGTAGAAAGTATTGAACAATACTTTACCAATAAAAATGTGTTGGTAGGAAAAACTGCAAACAAGACAGAAGTTATAAAACAGCTACTCAAGTCTGCTCACTGTGTACATTTTTCTAGTCATGGTTACTTTAATTTGAACTCTCCTCTAGAGTCAGCTTTAATCTTAGCCGATGCCAACATTTCTGGAACTATTGACCTAAGCGAATGCCTTACTTTAGCAGAAATCTTTAATCTCAACCTAAGTCAATGTCGCTTAGTTACTCTCTCAGCTGATGAAACAGCCTTAACAGACTTTACAAGTGTTAGTGATGAATATATCGGCTTTCCCAGTGCTTTTATTGTTGCAGGTACTACTAGCGTAGTAGGCAGTTTATGGTCAGTTAATGATTTATCAACAGCTTTGTTGATGATTAAATTTTATCAGAATCTATATACAGGTTCTACAGTAGCTGTTGCCCTCAGTCAAGCCCAAATATGGCTTCGAGATATCACAGTAAGTGAACTAACAAAATGGATTGAAGAAAATCAGCTACTATTAGATGCGACATCTAGAATGAACCTACGTCGTAAATTTAGCAGGTCTGAAACAGAAGAACATCCATTTGGGAACCCTCTTTACTGGGCAGCATTCTGTTATATTGGTCAAATGGAGTCAAAAATGTCACCTTACGAAGAAAATATTTTAACTTTTGTATACATATTACAAAACCAACCTGAGCTATTAACGGCAGAAGACCGTACTGATGTACTAAAATTGCTGGCAACCCTCCCAGATGATGTTGAAGAAATCTCAAATGCGATCGCCCTCTGGTACGAAACCCGTCCGCACATTTTAGATGCTATCCTCAACGTACCAGTTGAGGATTTAGACAGTTTACGAGCTGCGGGCGGTCGTAGGACTCCCATCACAGGTGCAGAAAGTAAGGAGATGATTGAAAACTCGGTAACTCAAAGTAGCAAGTCAAACCAGCCCGATTCTTCTTCGTCTCAAACGAAAAAAGAATGAAATTTCAGCCAGTAAATATAAGTTCATCTATCTGTATTTGGATTATAACCACTGAATAAAAATAATTTTAAAAACCTTACTATACTTGATATCTGCGAGAAAATCACAATTACTACATTCGTCTCCATTCTCGCTCAATTTTTTCTAACTCTTTTACTGCCCCTAAATTTAGATATATTTGGCAAGCTGTATTATAATAACCTTCTGCCATTTTTACATTGCCACGTCGATGTTCTAGCTTGGCTAACCGATAGTTAGTCAATGCAATATGTTTAACCATACACATCTCCTGCATCTTAGCTAAAGCTGCTTTTAAAATTCCTTCTGCTGATTCAAAATTACCAATATAAAATTCAGCTTCCCCTAAATTTCCTGTAGTTTCAGCAATATTAATTTCAAACTCAGGAAAACTAGATAATTCTTCGTAAAATTGTAATTTTTTTTTGTATGTTTCTGCTTTTATACTCCAACTCTGACGATTGCAATCATCCAAAAATTGATAAAAATTATGCATTCTAGCCCAGTCATAATTTTCATGCTGTGATTGCAGTCTTAACTGATAACTTTGTTCTTCTAAATCCCTGCTTTGACGTTCACTTTCAATTAATTGCAATGAAAGAGTAGACATCTCTTCTAAATTCTCATAACTCTGCTCCTGAGCTATAGACAAAGCCATATTGAAGTATTTTTCTGCTAACTGCCAATCACCAAAATCAAAATAGCTTTCTCCTAATGAGTGTAGACATTCAGAGAGTTCAATGTTACTTAGATATGGCAAAAGTTTTTCATACAGTTCTTGCAATAAATGCCAGTAACCCCAACGCTTTAAATATTTTTTTGCACTGGAGTTCAATAATTTGTATGCTTCCTTGTAATTTCCTAAATAGAACGATAAGTATTGAGCTTCTAAACATGGATATAAATCTTTGATGCTTTTAGGAGTATCATATATATTTTTAGCTGCCCGATAATACAAGTAAACTCTTTGTATAAGAGCGGGTAACTTATTTATAAACTCTTCTTGTAAAAAATCTTTAATAATCCTATGCAAGCCATAATAATGTTCGCACTCTTGTTTGTTGTAATACGATTCAACTAAACAATTATCAACTAATCGTTCTATGATTAACTGTGTTTTGTCAATCTCTATATCACTATTTTCATATCTTTTTTCTAGTTTAATAGGCTTTATTAAGTCACCTTCTTTAACCCAATCATCTGTATATAAACGTAAAAATGTTAGACCTTTAATATTAATAGGCTCACGCAATACACATATACGTGGTAAAAGTTCCCTTCCCTCTTCACTTTGACGATCAAATTGAACTCTCAAAAGTTTGGCAGCATTTTTTGTTATCAATTCTGGATGTTTGCGAAGATATCCAGGTTTACCTTTAGCAATAGCAGCTAATTGAGTAAGTAAAAATACATATCCATCTACACGTTCTGCTACCCATTGCAAATCTTCGTCACTATCTGTAAGCCGACGTTGCTGTAAAATTCTCATACCTGCTTCAATTGATACACCTGCCAGAGTTTCTAAATGCACTAACTCTGAGTCTGGTTGGGAACCTTGATGACGCGAATCTGCCAAATTAGATGGTTTTTCTCTACAGGTTATAATAATTTGAGATTGGTGGTTTTTATACGTTAAATCATTTAGCAAAACACCCAATTCTTCACAAATAGCATATCCAGCTAAAGGATGGCTTGCTGGGTGTAACATTACCTCCAGTTCATCAATCAAGATTAAAAATCGCTGCTGTAATAGTTTCGCCAATATAAAGTTAATTTTTTGTTGAGCATTATTTGCTGATTTTGCCGTTTCAATTTCTAACGCATTCAAGAAGAATTGAGCAATTTCATCAAATCTGCTTCCTTCTTTTACTCGGAAGAAAATCACACCATCATAAGGACTTTCAAAAGCTAGAGAAGGTGGTTTAAACGTCACACCCACTGATTCTAAAAGTTTAACAGCTAAACTTGTTTTACCTATTCCTCCTTGACCCAACAATACTATAACTTTAGGTAGAATCTTTGTAGAATCTGTCTTAATTCCAGGTTGCAGCAATTTAGATTGTAATTGCTCTATTAACTGAGTTCGCCCTTCCCACACAGCTATTTCCGGAATTTCTTCTAACCCTACCACTCGTTTTTCAACACATTTTTCTAAGGAGCTTGCTAATTGGCAAAAATTTTCAATAGCATTAGTTTTGTGGAGCATAATTTGGTTACTCTCCACGGTAATAAATTGCTTTACAGCCCCATACAGTTCTCTCAATTCACCATGTAGCCGATCCCCAGGATGGTACTTATCTTGTAAAGTAGCTAACAAAATTGCTAAAACAGGCTCACCGCTATTTGTAAATTTTCCTATTAAATCTCCTATACAAAAGTCAACTAGTTGCTTTCGACTATTTGCCTTTCTAATTTCATATTTAAATGGAAGTAGTTCATCAGTGACGAAAACTGCAATCAGAGTCTCGTAATCGTTAAACTCATCGCATTGCAAGAGAACTTGGCGACATTGATTATTTAGCTCTCTCGGCAGTCCTGCACTCATTTCTTTGCAAACAAATAATACTTTTCAGATACTGAGGCTACTGAGACTAATGTAGCGTATCTTTGTAAGATTTTACCTCTACTGCGGTTTCCAAGCAACCTTTTATATCCATTTTAATTAACAATCCTTTGAGTTTTGCAAGGTGTTGGTGTAATGCAGAATGTTGCAGCTAGATTTTCCATGTACAATTTTATATATTTATAAGGCATTTAGACGGAGATATGGCAGGTATCCCCCCGCAACTGCTTAACCGATTACGTCAAGCACTGTTACAGTGCGAGCAATTTGAGAGCGATCGCGATCTCAGGTCTGTTTTCTTCAACAACGAACCTCTCAGACCTTGGCGTTCGAGCGTACCTCAGGCATATAGTCTCACTAGCAGGGTGGACAATGTCATTGGCTTTTTAGTAGACAAACATCGTAGCGACACCCAAGAGAATGCTCTTGTCCTGCTCTTGCATTCACTCAGTAATTCAATCGATGAGGAAGATGAACGCCATCAGAAGTTGGCAAATTTAGCTTCGGAGCTTGAAAGCGCTATTATCAGTAGCACCACGATAAAAAATTTTCAACAAAATATTAACCCAGCAATTAATATTCAAGTGGATAGTTCTGCTCGAGGAAATAAAAAGTCGCAACAACGAGAACAAAACCCACCTTGTGCAGTGATTCTTACTGCTATACCTGTTGAGTATAAAGCGGTTCGCGTCCATTTAACACAACTGCGAGAAGAGTTACATCCTCAAGGAACAGTTTACGAAAGAGGTCAATTTGCTGCCAACGGTACAGTTTGGGATGTGGTAATTGTTGAAATTGGCGCTGGCAATACCGGAGCAGCACTGGAAGCAGAACGGGCAATTAACCACTTTCAACCAAATGTCATACTTTTTGTTGGGGTAGCAGGGGGTATCAAGGATGTGTCCTTAGGTGATGTAGTAGCCGCGACAAAAGTATATGGTTACGAATCAGGTAAGGCAAAGATAGCCTTTGAACCCAGACCGGATGTTGGTTTATCAACATATAGACTTATACAACGAGCCAGAGCAGAAGCCAAGAAAGACGATTGGTTGCAAAGGCTCAAGCCTAACATCCCCAGTCGAGTACCTCGTGTATTAGTTGCACCAATCGCAGCTGGAGAAAAAGTAGTTGCCTCGAAACTCTCTAGTCTGTTGAGATTTCTGCAGACAAATTATGGTGATGCTTTAGCAGTGGAAATGGAGGGACGAGGGTTACTGCAAGCAGCTCATGCAAACCAACAGGTATCGGCGCTAATTGTTCGTGGCATTTCTGACTTAATTAGTAGCAAAAGCCAAACAGATAAAGCAGGCTGGCAAGAAATTGCTGTACGTCACGCAAGTGCGTTTGCATTTGAAATTTTAGCAAAATTAGGTAGTATCTATGGGACGAATGATGTCAGTATTTCTATAAGTAGAGATGTTATTAATTCCAATGTTATTAGTGGTGGAAGTGTAGCTACGACGAGTAAAAGCGAATTAGAAATCAAAAAAATCTTGTTCTTAGCAGCAAATCCTGCAAATACTAGTATCTTACTTTTAGATGAAGAAATACGAGACATCGAGGCAGGACTTAGACTTGCTAAAAACCGATATCGGTTTGTAATAAACCAGAAATGGACAGTTAGATCTACGGATTTGAGACGAGCCATTTTGGATTTCAACCCGCAAATTATTCATTTCTCTGGGCATGGGACTCAGTCTGGTGAAGTAGCTTTGGAAGACGAAACTGGGCAAGTCAAGCCAGTTGATGAAGATGCCTTTACTAGACTTTTTCAGCTTTTTACTGAAGAAATAAAGTGTGTTGTTCTCAATGCTTGTTATTCAGAAGTCCAAGCAGAGGCAATTGCCCAACATATTGACTATGTAATTGGAACCAGTAAAGAACTATCAGAAAGCGTTGCCACACAGTTTGCCGTTGCTTTTTATGATGCTTTGGGATCAGGAGAGTCTGTTGAACGTGCCTATCAGTTTGGCTGCGCTGTGATAGCACCTGCAGGTATACCAGATGAGCTAACGCCAATATTAAAGCAGCGACTGAACCCAGAATTGCAAGAATATCAGCGACAACTAGAGCAATATGAGAAGGAATTTTCAAAATCTCTTGAATATGAGTACCCTTTATCAGACGAAACTCGTGGTAGTATGCGAGTTTTGCCATTATCTTCAGGAATTAAATACGAAGATATTGTATCAATTGAAAATCGACTGGAAGATATTGAGGTAATTCGTCGCTTTACTAACAATCAAGCTATTCAAAATAATCAAAGGCTAGCTGAGGCTATAACTCGGCGCATAGGTGCAACAGATGTTAGTCAGATTAATTCTTCACAGTTTCCAGACAACAGTGTGTGGGAAATAGCACTTCCAGAAACGGGTTTACAACTCCAAACACAAAAAGTAATTTTTTATATAACTCTCAGTAAGAATATTACTGATTACAAACAACTGACTGAAATTTGTAGCGAAAAAAATACCCAGTTTTTAATTATTGTAACACTTACAGAGGTTTGTGATATACCTGGATTTGCTCGTTCACAGATTATTTTACTGCGTAAGCCTTCTTTAGAAGAATTAATTTCACTTCCAGATGAACGATTGTCAGCTTGGTTAGCACGTTTTTTGATAGGACAGATAAATATACGCGTTTTACCTGGATTACTTCCGTATAACACAAAAGGACCAACAAAGTATTTTTATGGGCGGGAGGATGAATTAGGTTTAATATACTCTAGCCAAAGAGGAGGAATTATCCTAGGAGCCAATCGTAGTGGGAAAACCTCTCTTTTAAAAGAGCTTGCAAAAAAATTACGAGGCTCAGGAAATCAAGTAATAGGTCCGCTCACAGTACTAGGATTACCTTCATTTTTTGCAAAAACGTGCGATGATTTAAAATACAAGTTTTTAAACCACATTTTTTCATCTGAAATGACCCTTGAAGATTGGTCTTCTATGATTAAAGATTATCATAGTAATAACCAGCAAAAACGTCTTGTATTTCTTTTAGATGAGGTAGACCAAATATTTAAAGATGATATAGAGAATGTGAACCAACTTGGATGGTATATGCGTGCACTTCAAAATGAAGAATATTGTGAATTCTATTTAGCAGGTCATGCAAAATTGCGTGAAGCGATAGCTTTGGAAGCTGGACCATTTCGGAATTTTGCAGAAGAAATCACATTAACCGGATTATGTGAAACTGCTGGTATGGACTTAATTCAAAAACCTATGAGTTTATTAGGTTTTAAAGTTTCAGAAGAACAAGCTCGTCGAATCTTTGAAGGAACCGATGGCGTTGCTGTTCTCATTCAAGAGTTCTGTACTAGACTTGTACAAATAATTCGCCAAACCAATTCATCCATAGTAGAAGATATCGACATCAAAAAAGTTGAGGAGTTACCAGATTTCTTAGATGTTGTTTTTGAACATTATAAGTATGCTCAAACAATTGATACCATGTTAGTCACACTTTCAATAGCTATTATTGGAGAAACACAGAGGACAGATATCACTCAATTTCTTCAAAGTCAAGGTGTTAGTTTACTTAGAGATAGACTAGATAATGCACTACAATTTCTTGATAAATTTGGTGTGATAAAACAGGTAAAGGCTGGTATTTATCAAGTGTCATCAAGTTATTTATTAAAAGCTATTAAAACTAAGGAGCCAAATTCTTTATTAAATGATAAAATTGCTGAGTTTAAAAATAATGGAACAAAATCATGATTGAAAGAGCGATAACAATAGAAAATTTATGTAATATACTTAAAACAGATTACATTGCCTTACTTGGTCAACGTAAAAGTGGTCTTAACTCTTTAATAGGATGTTTGGTAAATAAAAAGTCATATTTCACTGGTATGGAATTTATTTCTGTAGCATTACCACGAAATAAAGATAACACCCAGCATTTTATGAAGAGTTTTTTAAATCAATTGATATATGAATCTGCCCAAGTTTCTCCTAAAAATTCCTTAGAAAAGGAAGTTCAACAAGTTATAAAAAATTGTGAAAGATATCCAGAAGACTATCAGTTGGAGGAAGTCTTAAACACTCTTGGTAGAAGAACAACTGCAAACTACTTGGTCATTGTTCTACACGCTCTTTCTGAAGTTTCGGAAAACCCGTTGAAATCTCTTCTTTTGTTGTTGCGTAATTACCACGATCAGATAAATAATTCAAGCCAACCAGGTGCAAAGCTGCGCTTTCTCGTGGCAGGAAATGCTCGTCTATGGAAGTTATGTGTTGATGGATCAGCCGAGATTTCTCCGTTTAATATTGCAGAAAGAGTATTTTTGGGTGGACTTCATTTTGACGAGATTAATGCTCATATTAAAGATATTGAAGAGGCAGTTAAACTGCGAGATTTAACTGATGGAGTACCATCTCTTGTAGAAAATATCATCAATTTACCAACATTCTCTACCAATTTTTCAGATATTACAGTATGTTTTAGTTTTCTACAAGACAATTGGAACTATTTATCAGTTTATGCTAAAGAAAAATTAAAAAATTTGATAAATGGCACAGAAAAAATTCCTTCATACCGCTCGGATTCTAAGTGTCTCCAAATTCCCAATTCAGAATATATTGATTCAGTTTGGGTAGAAGCATTCTGGGCTGGATTTTTAAAAATGTGTTGCGGTGAGCTTGCTTGGCGCTCTCCAATTCATCAAGCGTTTGTGATGTCACAGACAATACAAATAAATAAATTTTCTAAATCTGATTTAATTAAAACAAATTTATTAGAGCGAGTAGAGCGCCTAGATATAGCAATTAAGAATACAGATAATCCTGAACTTCATGATAACTTTCTTGAAGAATTATTGATGATGGTAGTCTACGCCGATAACTCTGACATAATACCTATTTTAAAAAAATTGCGAAATCGAGAAGATAACAACATTGTTTTGGCAACTATTAAACAGGTTGCAGCAAATTCTAGTAAGAGATGGATTAAAGAATTAGAAGATAGTCTGGCTCAAAATCAAGATATCATTAGTAAATTTGTTATTATTACTGTCATGCAGGTAGTCAAGAAAAATATTGTAAATACTTGTTCGACTACTAGTAGACAAAATATAGAAGAACGTAGAGTTATTAATGAATTTGAAAAGACAGAAATAATTCCTATTAATCATGGTAAATCAAAAGAGGAAGAGTTTGAAGCTTGGATGAAAGGGCAAAGCTGGTACTCACAGGAATTTCCGGATTATAAAACAGTCTCCGCAAAAGAAAGTGAATTGCTAAAAAAAGAAATTGAGATTGTAATCATTACTGCAACAGATAAGGAACTATATGCAGTAGGGCATTTGCTTAAACCTTATTCAAGTAAGAGTAAGAGGAGTAAAAAAATTTTACAAATATCTGAGCGTCAAGAAACTTACTATTTGGGAAAATTTGGTGAATATAAGACTGTTCTTACCCAATGTGAAATGGGAAACAAATCTTCTGGTGCTGCTCCTTTTGCAACACAAGCAGCTATACAATTATGGTATCCAAAAGCAATCATTATGGTTGGCATTGCCTTTGGTAAAACTTCTATCAAGCAAAAGATAGGTGACGTATTAGTTGCCTCAGGCATTATCGATTACGAATCACAGCGTATCGGTCAAGAAAAAACCATTTACCGTGCTGGTATGATAAGAAGTAATGCAACATTGCTTAATAGATTTAAAAACGCTAAGAGCTGGAGCTTTTATCGTCCTGATAGTTCACTATGTGAAATGCATTATTGTTCAATTTTGTCAGGGGATAAGTTAATAGATAATTTTGAATTTAAAGAAAATTTGTTTCAGGAGTTTCCCGAAGCAGGAGGAGGCGAAATGGAAGGTGTAGGTCTATATGCATCAGCAGAACGCATGAATGTCCCATGTATTTTGGTTAAGTCAATCTGTGATTGGGCTGATGGTGATAAAAAAGACATTTACCAAAAATTTGCTGCTGCTTCTGCTGTTTCGCTAGTGCATGAAGTATTATCTAACAAATATGCACTTGATTCACTCAAAAAATCTGTATTTGAATAATTGACAATTAGATATAAGATATCTATCTGGAGGACAAAAATTGCATTAATAATGAAATTTGTATAAATAATTGTTTTCCCCGAAAGTGATTGCTTTATTTTTGAAGTAACAAATTCAGCTATAAATAATAGCCTGAAACTATCGTCCTACTCCTAAATCAGCATAAATAAAAATCTCCACAGCCAAGATTATCAAAAGGACAAGCTCCACAATGCATAAAATATTAACAGCTAAAGGTGACTGCGAGACTAGAAACCAAAAAGCAAGCAATGCTACTATACCAGATATAACAAAAGTAATCTCATCAACAATTAATTGCTCTATCTTCCTTCGTAAACGACGCTTATCACTTCGATGAGCTATTTCCCAACCGAAAATAGATTCTATATCTGTATTACCTGTCAGTTCTTGAATTTTAGTTACAAGAGTGTAGCGAATATATCTACCAATGGCTGAGATTTTTTCGTCGTTGACCAGATAAGCCCAACCCAGGATTAGGCAAACCCAAGGTATAACAAGGAGGGCATAGTAGTTTTTGTTACCAGATAAAGCGAAAGAGAGGATGCCACCAAATATACCTAACGTTACATATAGCATATTATCGCGAAAACCAATTCGCTGTGCTTGCTCTTCCTTTAATTTCTCGTATTCGTGAAGGTATACTTCAAGGATTTGTTGCTTATCACTCATAATCTAACTGGTATATAAAGTTCCTTTTGTATTTAAAGTTTAGCAGTACTCATCATTTGGTGGTTGGTATGCATTTACGCGATCACCTAAAAATAGTTTAATTCTTAAGCAGCCCCACCAGCCCAAGCTGAACTAAAAGTTACTCTAAGTCCCTCTAGCTTATATCACAAGGTTTACAGCACGCAATAGAAGCTCTCCCTCCAAGGGATGAAAATCCTTTCAAGGAATGGCAGAAGAAAGTTAACAACACAATTAACGAATTAGATACAGCTATTAAGCAACAAGTACCTGCTGAAACTGAGGGTACTCCAATTACCGCTAGGGATGCCAACTACACTACACCAACAATGCTTCCCAACCCAGTTCCTGAAGTCACGCACAACAAACTCCAAAACAAACCGCCCAGAATATATACTGGTTTAACTGGTTAAGTTACGCGATCGCAGTAAGCCTCTTGGCGGGGGCTGGTTTTGGACAACTTCATGCGACCCAACTCATGTTTAGTACTAATGGCTAGAGTGGTTATATTACCTTACTAGCTTGAGGCTTTGGAGCAGAAGATGCCAGCGATTTGATTAGGAGATTATATGTCAGAAACAGGTAGCAAGCAAATTGATGCAGAACTTATCCAAAAATGGCAGCGTTTAGATGAACTTGATAGTAGTGCTATTTCAGGAAAACCAATAACGGCAAAACAATTTCAAGCCTATTGTGCGTCAATTAAAAACGGGACTTATCTACAAGAAGATTTACAAGCTGTTCAAAAGCAAAAACAAAAGTTGCTGCGAACACTTAGTCTTCTTAAGGAAATTGAAAACACGTTGCAAATAGAAATCGTTCGGACAAATCAATGTTATTGAATAAAGGTTAAAAATTACAGCATCAAAAGTACGTTCATCTGTAACAAACTCTTCAAAAGTCATACTTTGAGTGTAATACAGTATTTTCGTACAACTTGAAACAATATCTTCTAAATACAGCTTGATATTACGTGACATAGATTGCTTCCTGCTCTACAGTCTCACGAATTTGTGGCTTCAAAGCTTTCCGAGTCACCAAATCTACGCAGGTTCCCAACTGCTCCTCTAAATAGAATTTCACCTCCATATAATGGTCAAAGGTGAGCGGTGGCTCTAAATCAACCAAAATATCTATGTCGCTATCTGCTTGAGCTTCATCTCTAGCCACGGAACCAAACAAAGCCAAGGAATGAACTCCTAAAGCTTTCAAATTCGTCTTGATATTTCTCAGAGTGGCAATTACTTGAGATCGGTTCATAATAATCGACTTTTTTCATTTGCATCATTAATAATATCAAGCATCGCAGCGACAGCAAGGAAAATGCTCTAATTCTGTTTGTGCAGCTCTTAAGTGACCAGATAGATGAGGAAGACGAACGTTAAGAAACCCTTCGGGGTTTGATGGGCAATCGCTTCGTACAAACATTTGTGACTGAAAGCGGCGATCGGTGAAACCTATGACTATCAATCCTAAACGGGGTAATGGGGATCAAAAAACGCAAAGCCTCATTCACCGCCGCTGAATCGGGAAACATTTCTGCTACATCAGGCTCTAATATGACAGTTAAAATATTTACCTGCTTGCGCCCCGGACCTCTTGCCAAAACTTGCATTAACGAAAACCTACCAATCAAGATAAAATAGGAAAGCAAACTCAAACCACCTTGAGCGCGAGAAAACATCAGCATTTCAGCATACTTAGTTTTCAAGAAGGGTTAAATAGAAATGAATGCATACAAAACATATGTCACAATTGAAGATCCAAATCATGTAGTTTTATCCAATTTACCATTTCAACCAGGACAACGGGTTGAAGTGATTATTTTGACAGAAAATAATGAAAGAGCAGAAATTAGCAAAAAAGTTAGGGATTTATTTGACAAGACTCAGGCAATTCCAGAGGTACTGGAAATCACAGAAGAAGAAATAGCAGCAGAGATTGAGGCTTACCGTCGAGGTGAATGAAGATTATTGTTGATACAAATGTATTAGTTTCTGCTGTTCTTAAGGGTAGAGAACCACGAGCAGTTGTTCAATTTATTATTGATAATACAACTTGTGATTGGATTGTTTCAGAAGAGATTTTAGCAGAATATAAAGAAGTGTTAAGTCGTAGTAAATTCAAATTAACTTCAGAAGTTCGCTTACAGTGGTTGGAAATTTTAGATACTGTAACAACGCTAATTGAGGTGAATGAAAAGATTGATTTTTTAAGAGATAAAAAGGATGCAAAGTTCTTGGTTTGTGCGAAAGTAGCAGAGGCGGATTTTTTAATTACAGGTGACTCCGACTTTAATGAGGCTCGAAATCTAGTCAAGACAACTATTATTTCTGTGTCTTTGTTTAAAAAGCTAGTTTGTGATATGAGAAATTAGAGTGCTTTACACAAGAACGCTGTCCCGTCAAAAACCGTTGGGCACTTTCGGTGGGAGTTGACAGCTATAACGACCGACCGCCGTTTAGAAAATATTAAAGTTACTTATTTAAGATACACTGAAGGCATCTGCCTTTACGCACATAATTCCATGTCCCGTTGGTTCAACATTGCAGGTCCTTGTAAAGCCCAAAAACACTATATGTTGGCACCAACAGCTCGGTTACCCGACATAGAAAGTTTAATTGCCCAAGAAAGTTATTTTGTCATTCATGCACCTCGTCAAACAGGTAAAACGACTGCAATGCTGGCGCTAGCAAAACAATTGACTGAAAGTGGGCATTATGCGGCAGTGATGGTATCGGCAGAAGTGGGAGCACCTTATCGTCACGATCCAGGTATCGCTGAATTACCTATTTTGGATGCTTGGCAAGCGCGTGCTCGGTTGCATTTACCTTCTCATTTGCACCCCCCAGTAGATTGGGAGCAAGCGCAGCCCGGACGCAGAATTCAAGCTGCTTTACAGGCTTGGGCACAAGCTTCTCCAAAACCTGTGGTATTGTTTATAGATGAAATCGACTCATTACAAGATGAAACGCTGATTTCATTTCTACGGCAGTTACGTGATGGCTATCACGAACGTCCAGAAAATTTTCCGTTGTCCATAGGTTTAATTGGATTACGGGATGTGCGTGATTACAAAGTCGCATCCGGTGGAAGCGATCGCTTAAATACGTCGAGTCCCTTTAACATTAAGGTAAGTTCAATCACATTAAGAGATTTCAATGCCTCTGAGGTACAAGAACTATACCAGCAACATACCTCGGCTACAGGGCAAGTTTTTACTCATTCAGCAACAGCAACAGCGTTTCATTTGACTCAGGGACAACCTTGGTTAGTCAATGCGCTTGCTAAAGAAGTTGTAGAAAAGATAGCGAAGGATAGAAATATAGAAATCACGCAAGAGCATATTCTAGAAGCTAAGGAAATACTCATTGCACGTCAAGACACTCACCTAGATTCCCTTGCTGAAAGACTTCGAGAACCAAGGGTACAGGCAATCATTGAACCAATGTTAGCAGGTTTGGAATTAGGGAATGTACCTAATGATGACATCCAGTTTGTTATCGATTTGGGTTTATGTAAAATGGACCCGCAAGGTGGGTTAACTATTGCAAATCCCATTTACCGCGAGGTTTTACCCAGAGTATTAACTGTTACGCCAATGGCTTCATTGCCTAAAATTGCACCGACTTGGTTAACTGAAAAAGGCGAATTAAATACTAACGCTTTGCTCCAAGCATTCTTAGTATTCTGGCGTCAGCATGGTGAACCATTACTAGGTAGTGCTGTATACCACGAAATTGCACCCCATTTAGTACTCATGGCATTTTTACATCGCGTCGTTAATGGCGGTGGAACCTTAGAGCGTGAATATGCCATTGGCAGCGATCGCATGGACTTATGCTTAAAATATAGAAACGTCACCTTAGGAATCGAATTAAAAGTTTGGCGCAATAAAAAGGGCGATCCACTATCTAATGGTCTTGAACAATTAGACTCTTATTTAGCACGTTTAGGTGTCAATCATGGTTGGTTATTGATTTTTGACCGACGTTCCAACGCACCAGCTATTGAAGAACGCTTATCGACACAAATCACCACCACAAAAAACGGACGTTCTGTTATCATTATACGTGCATAAGGAGCATTGAGACGGAGATATGGCAGGCATCCCCCCACAACTGCTCAACCGATTGCGTCAAGTACTTTTGGAATGCGAACAATTCGAGAGCGATCGCAAGCTCAGGACAATTTTCACCTATGAGCCACTCCGTCCTTGGCGTTTTAGTTTACCCCAAGCTGATAGTTTAACAAGCAGAGTAGATAATTTAATTGGCTTCCTGGTTGATAAGCATCGCAGCGACACCAAGGAAAATGCTCTGATTCTGTTTGTGCAGCTCTTAAGTGACCAGATAGATGCGGAAGACGAACGTCATCAGCAGTTAGCAAACTTAGCTTCGGAGCTTGAAAGTGCTATTCTCAGTCGCACCACGACAAAAAATTCTACACAAAATGTTAATCCAGGAATTAACATTGCAGTTGACAGTACTGCTGACGGGAAAGAACAAAATTTCCCTTGCGCGGTTATCCTGACAGCTATACCTGTTGAGTATAAAGCTGTTCGCGCCCATCTAACAGAACTACGAGAAGAGCTGCATCCTCAAGGAACAGTTTACGAAAGAGGTAAATTTACTGCCAATGGTATGATTTGGAATGTGGCAATTGTTGAAATTGGCACAGGAAACACTGGAGCCGCAATGGAAGCTGAACGCGCAATTAACCACTTTCAACCAAATGTCATACTTTTCATTGGGGTAGCCAGTGGTATTAAGGATGTTTCCTTGGGTGATGTCGTAGTTGCGACAAAAGTATACGGTTACGAATCAGGTCAAGCAAGGATAGCCTTTGAACCTAGACCAGATGTTGGTTTGTCAACGTATAAACTCATACAGCGAGCCAGAGCAGAAGCCAAGAAAGAAGATTGGTTGCTAAGGCTCAAGCCCAACATTCTCAGTCCAACACCTAATGTATTAGTTGCACCAATCGCGGCTGGAGAAAAAGTCGTTACCTCAAAACGCTCAAGTCTGTTGAGATTTCTCCAGACAAATTATGGTGATGCGATCGCAGTGGAAATGGAGGGACGTGGATTACTACAAGCATCTCACGCAAACCAGCAAGTATCGGCTCTAATTATTCGTGGTATTTCTGATTTAATTAATAGTAAAACAGATAAAACAAACTGGCAAGAAATAGCGGCACGTCATGCCAGTGCGTTTGCTTTTGAAATATTAGCAAAATTATGAACCGCTTACATAAGTTAAACTACAAGTAAATAATAGTGATGTACCAAGAAGGTAAAACATTAGTAAATATATATATTCTAGTCAATAATCCACCGTTAACCAAAAACTAAAAGCTGATGGCTGATAGCTGATTGCTTACATTATCCAGTTGCATAAAATGTCTCAAGAAAATAAGTCTCCATACTTTTTTACACCTTATGAATTTCATCCAAACTATCCACTGTTTATTTTCTTACCAGGGATGGATGAAACAGGAAAAGAACTCATGTGTTTGCAAACAGAGGGTCTAGAAGCTGCATTTGATGTACGTTGTTTTGTGATTCCAGCTGATGAACTGACAAGTTGGGATGACTTAGCTGAAAAAGTTGTGACTTTAACTCAATCAGAGTTAGAAAAAGCACCTCGTTCATCTGTGTATCTTTGTGGTGAATCTTTTGGTGGCTGTATAGTGCTGAAAATTCTACAGAAATTTCCGCAACTGTTTACTCGGGTAATTTTAATTAACTCTGGGTCTTCTTTTCCTCAAGTACCTTGGCTCAATTTTGGTTCACTTTTATTTCCTTTGACACCAGAGATTTTTTATAAAATTTCTTCATTTGCAGCTTTGCCTTTCCTAGCCTCTTTAAATCGACTTTCATCTGCTGGTCAAAAAGCCTTGTTAAATTCTGTCCGTTCTGCACCTAAGAAAACTGCTAACCAACGTCTGTGTCTTTTGAGAGAGTTTAAAATTGATGAGACAAAGCTTTCTCAAATCACTCAACCTGTATTGCTCGTTGCTAGTAAGAATGACCGACTGTTACCTTCTGAAGCTGAAGCAAAACGGTTAGCTAAAGTTTTCTCTAATTCTCGAGTTGTGATTTTACCTGATGGCGGTCATGCTTGTTTAGTGGAGGAAGATATACGTTTGATACAAATTTTACAAGCGGAAAATTTTTTGCACTAATGTATCGCAATACTCCTTGGATAAGCAAAAATTAGAAACCCGGTAACTCCTGCGAAACCCGGTTTGGTGGAGCCTTAACCATTGTTAACCGAGTAGTATTGTCCACACCCTATATTTCTTAGGAGTCACTCAGATTTTCCAATAAAAATTTGTTTGGCAGTTAAATCTAATTGAGGGAAAGCCGAAGAAATAATACGGTCGTCTCCTCGGAATGGTCTAATCTGGTATTCATCATCAATCAACTGGCAGATAGAAAGTGTTGGTTGTTTAGGGTTACCAGTAAATTTTTTAGCTCCAATTCCAAGGTAATCAACAATCCAGTATTCAGGTATTTTAAGGCTTTCGTATTTACCAAATTTCGTGTAGTAATCATCATCCCAATTAGTAGAAATGACTTCTACAACTAATGGAATTGAAGTCCCATAAATTACTGTAGATTTTTTCTTCCACAATGGCTCATTCACAAGATTTGTTCGATTGAGTAACAATACATCAGGTGAGTAAGCTGATTCACTTGTCTCAGGTTTTACTAGTGCTGTTTTTGGAATGAAGTAGGGTAAGTTTAATCGAACATATTCAAAGCTGATTTTACCTGCTATAAAACCCACAACATCTTCATGATCGCCTGTTGGTTGGGCCATTTCAACAATGACTCCATCGTGTAATTCGTAACGACTTCCTGGAGGTCTCCATTCTGCAAATTCTTCAAAGGTTACTAATTTGGTTTGAGCTTGAATCATAACAATTTTTTTAGTTTATACTCTTTAAGCTTAAACCAAAAGAATATCATAAACAATGGCAGTTGAAGGCAAGTTTGCTCATGGCACTTTGATTAGAGTAGCACAATTACAGGCACAAGAGGTTGATGATTGGCGCAATGCTCAACCAGGTAAAATGCTCATATCTTGCACCTGTAAGTGTTTACAAGGTTGGGAGCTTTAAGTTAGGGTTATATCCAGGGCAAACGCATTAAAGGCGAACGGGCGGAACGGGAGTAGAAACCCGGTATCTCTGAGATACCGGGTTTATTGCATCTCATTACATAACATGGCAATTTTATAAAAAAATGAAATTTTTATGAAAAATCAGTCCAACTTTAGTAATAAAAAATAGATATATCTTTTGAACGCTAACAGAAAAGAGGACATATTCTAGAAATAAACAGAAGATATACGGTTAATAAAAGTTTGAACAGCATTTTTTTTACAACTAATCTATCTATTGATAGAGGTTACTATTCTTGAAAATACCCAAAATACACTTACTCTTTCTTTAAAGAAATTGAGGTAACAGATGCAAAATATTCATCCCATGTTTGTTCACTTTCCCCTAGCATTACTTGCTGTGGGATTGCTGTTTGATATTCTGGGCTATTTTTTCAAAAAAGAATCTTTAACCCATGCAGGGTGGTGGTGTTTTTTATTAGGTGTGATATCAGCCGTGGTGACTGTTTTTACAGGATTACAAGCGGAGGAAACTGTTACAGTCAGTGGTGAGGCTCATGAAATTTTAGAACAACATGAACACTTCCAAATATCGTCTACGGTTGTTTTTGTATTGTTACTCATTTGGCGCAGTCTAACGAGGGAAAGAACTCCACGTTTACCGATTATTTATTTTACGATCGCAGTCCTGACACTAGCTGCTATTTCTTTTGGCGCTCATTACGGTGGAGAATTAGTGTATGAATATGGTGTTGGTACAGCAGTACAGTCTCCTGCAACTAAGAATGGAAATACACAGAGAAGTGAAAGCGATCGCCCACTTAACCCATTTGCTGATGTAAAAGTCTCAACAACTAGAGATTATGCCAACCAAAGTCTCCGTTAACGCAGGTCAAATTACTATAAACGATGGTTCTACTTTCCTAGTCACTGCATCTGATAGTTCCATTGATGATAATCAGACCCAAGGTTTTTTTGTAGAAGATACTCGTCTGATTTCCTATTATGAAATCTCCCTTAACCGTTATCGATTAATCTTGTTAGCATCTAGTAATTTGACCCATCACAGTGTATTATATCAATTCACGAATCCAGAATTTCTCACAGTAAATGGAAAAATACCCCAAGGTCGTTTACTGATAGCTGTGAAGCGTGACATTGTTGGGGGTATGCATGAAGATATTGACATCACAAACCATCATCAAGAAACAGTAGAGTTTCGGCTGATGCTAGCGATACGTTCTGACTTCGCAGATATTTTTGAAGTTAAATCACATCGAATAGTTACGAGGGGGGAAACAGCAACAACTTGGAACGACGGAGTATTGATCACAAAATACAGCGATCGCTCGTTTGTAAGAGCCATCATGACCAAAGCAGCGAACTCTGATTCTCAGCTTTGCTATGCTAACGGTCGTCTATTCTTTGATATTATTCTCAAACCGGGCAAAACCTGGCATACATGTCTTGACTTTACCGCAATAGCTGATGGTCATGTTATCAGTTCTCACCCCACCTGCACCGAACCTCATTTAACAGAAGCCAGGAAAATCAGAGACAATTTCATCTCTAGTGCTACAAAATTGAACTCATCCAATGTAGAAGTCACGGAATGTTATCAACAAGCACTTGTGGATCTAGGAGCGCTACGAATTAAAGTAGAGGATAAAGGACAGCATTTTTGGATGCCAGCTGCTGGTATTCCTTGGTTTATGGCTGTCTTTGGTCGCGACTCAATTATTACCAGCTTGCAAACAATGGCAGTTGAAGGCGAGTTTGCTTATGGCACTCTAATTAGACTAGCACAATTACAGGCACAAGAGGTCGATGATTGGCGCGATGCTCAACCAGGAAAAATGCCCCATGAGTTGCGGCGTGACGAATTAACTCAGTTGGGACAGCTGCCATACACGCCTTACTATGGAACGGTAGACACCACCATCCTCTGGATTATTACCTTAGCTGAAGCTTATAAGTGGAATGCTAACCTTGATATGCTTAATGAGTGTCGATCGCCCCTCGAAAAGGCACTCACCTGGATAGACAAATATGGCGATTTTGATAATGACGGTTTTGTAGAATATCTCAATCGTTCCCCACTGGGTTTGCGTAATCAAGGTTGGAAAGATTCTGGGGATGCGATCGTCTATCCAGATGGAAGTTTAGTAGATCCGCCGATTGCCTTGTGTGAGGTCCAGGGCTATGTCTACGCAGCTTGGCAATGTGCAGCGGATATTTATGACAATTGGGGAGAAACGGAAAAGGCTAAGAACTTACGCAATAAAGCCGATGAGTTGTATCATCGCTTTAACGAGCGTTTTTGGATGGAGTCTGAGGGCTTTTACTGTCTTGGTTTAGATCGCAAAAAACAGCAAATTCAGTCAATCACCTCTAATCCTGGTCAACTGCTTTGGTTTAAAATAGTACCGCCAGAAAGAGCCGAAAAGCTAGTGCAACGACTATTGCAAAAAGATATGTGGTGTGGTTGGGGCATACGAACTCTCTCTGCTTTAAATCCAGCTTACAATCCAATTAGTTACCAGCTTGGCAGTGTTTGGCCTCACGATAACTCAATTATTGCAGCTGGTATGAAGCGATACGGTTTCCATCAGGAAGTAAACAGCATTGCTGAAGGCATTTTTGCAGCAGCAGCTTACTTTGATGCAGGAAGAATGCCAGAACTCTTTGCAGGTATAGAACGCCAACCTGATGCTTTTCCTGTACCTTATCCCGATGCGAATGTTCCCCAAGCATGGGCGGCTGGTTCAATTTTCTTGCTGATTCGTACTATTTTAGGTTTAGAAGCGAATGCACCACAGCGACAGTTAAAGGTACAGCCCTACCTACCAGAATGGTTAACCAATTTAGAACTGACAAATTTAACAGTTGGAGACGCCACGGTGGGATTGCGTTTTTGGCGAGAAGG
Organism: Scytonema sp. PMC 1070.18; assembly: GCA_035967975.1. Classification (GTDB taxonomy): domain Bacteria; phylum Cyanobacteriota; class Cyanobacteriia; order Cyanobacteriales; family Nostocaceae; genus Scytonema. The sequence goes on along the minus strand of JAWQFQ010000014.1, from coordinate 33,330 downwards.
TACACAAACACGGTGGGAGGTGACTGATTTAAACGGTGAACTCCAAGTGTCTGCTCAAGATATGTAATCTGTCAACGGTACAATATGGCGTCTGATTCCTCCAAGAAAACTATTTTTGCTGCTATTGCTTCTAATTTGGCGATCGCAATTACGAAATTCATTGCTGCTGCTATTACTGGTAGTTCAGCAATGATATCTGAGGGTATTCATTCCCTAGTAGATACAGGTAACGAATTGTTACTTCTACTAGGATTGCGTATGAGTCAAAAATCGGCGGATGAGAGCCATCCTTTTGGTTATGGTCAAGAACTCTACTTTTGGACTTTAATCGTCGCTATTCTTATCTTTGCGATCGGTGGTGGTATGTCCATTTATGAAGGTATTACGCACCTGTTTAACCCTAGTCCTTTAGAAGATCCTATGTGGAACTATATAGTCCTAGGTTTAGCAATGGTCTTTGAGGGCTTTTCGTGGAGTGTTGCTCTGAGAGAATTTTTACCGACTAAAGGACAACAAAGCTTTTGGCAAGCAATTAGAGCTAGTAAAGACCCTACCATTTTTACAGTCTTGTTTGAAGACTCTGCCGCTCTTTTAGGATTGCTTGTTGCTCTAGGAGGCGTTTTCATAGGACATTTGTTAAGCAATCCCTATGTAGACGGTATTGCCTCCATCATTATTGGTGTCATTCTTGCTGTAGTCGCTATACTGCTTGCTACTGAAAGTAAAGGACTATTAGTAGGGGAAAGCGCCAATACCCGTACCGTATCCCATATTAAAGAATTAGTCAAAACCGATCCCGCAGTGCAAGACGCAATGCGCGTACTCACAATGCACCTGAGTCCACAGGAAGTTTTACTGAACCTAGATATTCAATTTTGCAAGCAGTTATCTACTGAGGAATTAGCATCAGCTGTGGATCGTATAGAAGAGAAAATTCGTAGACAGCATCCTGAAATTAAGCACATCTTTATCGAAGCCAAATCCTTAGCAGCTAGTCAGTCATATGACTAAATAGGGTGAGACCATCACCATTATGCGTCCTCCCCAGATTAGGATACAGAAGTTACACCAACTTCTAAGTACTTATAGATAAATATTTATACATTTTTTCAACCAAATAAAATCGCTGTATCCTAGACAAGACTGTCTACTACCTATTGCCTCGCTCAACTAGATAATTTATTTTGCACGACTACTTATATATTCTATAAGTACCACTCAAGTCTGGTTATGCAGATTGTGGGGGTGAAAAAATGGAAGCGCCACACCCCCATACCCTGATATCTTTAGTACACTAAGTTGCCAGTACCGCGTAACTGCCGCAATGAATTTATACAAGCTGGACAATCGCACCCAAATAACTGAATCGCAGCATCACTTTCTTCATCAGTAAACTCCAACGAGGCAATATTTTGGGCTGTTTGACATTTGTACGGGTGTCAGGTAGGAGCACCCTTATATTTGAATGTGCGATTCTCATCAAAGCCCTACTAGATTGAATATCTCTTGTATTATCGGAGGCATCATCGTGGATAGTTTGTTGAATGATAAGTGAAGCCTTAGTGGGTGGTCCCAACAATGTTGACTACACCAGTGGCGTGTTGAAGTCCGAATCGGCGGCTAACGGTCTACCCTTCTCCTGTCACCAGACGCACTCGCGTTCGGGAAGGCTCCGCCAACGCCCCTGCCAAGACTTTCGGGTAATGCATCTTTTAGATGTCTAATAGAAGAAGAGCGATGATCTAATAGTAAGGGAGCGATCGCTTGAATATTTTAGAATTTACTTTATTAGTCGGGTTTAGCTCCGCCAGTGCAGGATTCTTAGGGGCGCTCACAGGTTTGGGGGGAGGAGTCGTCCTTGTTCCCCTATTAACTTTGTTCTTTGGGGTTGATATTCGATACGCAATAGGTGCTTCTTTAGTATCAGTTATTGCCACTTCTTCCGGTGCTGCTTCAGCGTACGTAAAGGAAGGCTACACTAATTTGCGCTTGGGGATATTCTTAGAAGTCGCGACAACATTTGGGGCGATCGCAGGTGCAACAATAGCAGCTTACATCCCCACAAGAGTCTTAGCTGTTGTGTTCGGATTTGTCTTACTTTACAGTGCTTATCTCTCACGTCGTCCTCATTCCGACTCTGTAGAGACTACACCTAGTGATACTTTAGCAACTCGTTTAAAGTTAAATAGTACGTATCCAACTCCTGAAGGAGAAAAATCTTACACAGTTCGTGCCATTCCCGCCGGGTTTAGTGTGATGTTCATTGCTGGAATGCTTTCCGGGTTACTGGGTATTGGTTCTGGTGCATTTAAGGTTTTGGCAATGGATCAATTTATGCGAATACCGTTTAAAGTGTCCACAACTACCAGTAATTTTATGATTGGTGTCACAGCCGCCGCCAGTGCAGGTGTTTACTTAAAACGTGGTTATATCGATCCAGGGTTAGCAATGCCCGTAATGCTGGGAGTTCTCTTAGGTGCAGTGTTAGGAGCCAAAGTCCTTGTTAGAGCAAGAGTAGAAATTTTGAGAACACTTTTTAGCGTCGTGATTTTACTTCTAGCAATTCAAATGATTTATAATGGGTTTACAGGCAGGATTTAATATGTCCAGAAGAAGGCACAGTTTAAGTGAAAGGCAATTAGAAGTCTTTATCGGCAATCTTTTAAGATATGGGATAATTGTAGCCACAGTGACTGTCTTTATAGGAGGAGTTCTTTACCTAATTCGTTATGGCAATGAAGCTCCCAATTACCAAATTTTTCATGGAGAACCACCAGCTTTTCGCACTCCTGAAGGTGTCACACACGCAGCTTTCTCAGGTCGTCGTCGTGGCGTTATTCTATTTGGTATTCTGTTATTAATTGCCACTCCTGTTGTCAGAGTTGCTTTTTCTCTACTTGCTTTTTTAGTGCAAAAAGATACGATTTATATTATTGTGACATTAATTGTATTAGCTGGATTAATATTTAGCTTTGTGGGAGGACATTGAGCGAATAAGGGACTACCAAAAAATAAAACCACTAAATTAGAGTAAATATAGCATAAATTATTTTATCTATGCTAATTGCTAATGGCTAATAGCTAATTGCTTTTTGACCATTAGCTAGAGTACCATTAGCATTTGGAACATTAATTCTATACGTTTGCTTATTTTGTAAGGGAGAGAGGAATTGATGCTTTACTCTTTAAGAAAAGAACCATTATCTGGATCTAATTGACGCACTTTTTTCTCCTTTCGCACAGAAAAGAATAGGACAAATGCTAGCAAGATAAAAGCGATCGCTGAAGCATATTCCCTTGGTAGTGAGAGACCACCATCTTTAACTGGCTTAGTCAAAAAATCTCCGAAGGTGGCTCCGAAGGGGCGTGTGAAGATGAAAGCGAGCCAGAAGAGGAGAATATCGCTCAACTTTGTTATGTAGTGAAGGGCGATAACAACACCAATGACGCTGGCTGTCACCAATGCGCCCTGAATATAGCTTAGTCCTAAGTTGCTGGTAAGAAAGTCACCAAAAGCCGTTCCCAAACTGTTAGAGAACACCACAGCCAGCCAATAGGTAGTCTCTGCGTCTTTCCTAATGATGGGATAAACGCTCAAATCTCGATCTCGGTAGTACCAAATAGCAAGAACGCTTAAGAGACTGGCTACCAGAATCAGCGATCCCACTGCATAGCCCAGCCCGAAAGATCGATCCATCAAGTCTGAAATTTCCGTTCCGGCTGTGGTTGTGGCAATGATCGTCACCCAATAAAGGGCTGGACGATATTTATCTCCTTGAATTTGAAAAAATAAGAGAATGGCTAGGATTGCGAACGTTACAGCAAAAGCTATGTAATACCCCAGTCCAAGAGTCATTGAAATAAAATCACCTGCTGTTTCGCCGAGTGTCGTGGCGATAATTTTCATAATCCAGAAGAAAATTGTGACTTTTGCAACTTTGTTCATTTATTTTCCCCAAATAATATTGAGTCATCATTGGCAACAAGAAAAGCTATAAGCTATGTCACGTAGACACTACAGCTTTAAAAGCTTATGTGTAGTTTTCAAAAACTACACTTTGAAGTCCGGAATGTGGGTTTCATAATTTGAATTACGTGCAGGCAGAATAATTAGACTTTACACAGCAAAAGTCAAGACAAAGTCAAGATATAAAAAGAAACAGGGAATGGGGAACACCGGATGGCATTTGGTGTTGACTTTTAACTTTTGACTTCCCCAAAGGAGTTCGCACTTTCTCAACAACGCAAGTGTTGTGGTGGTGTCAATACTTGTCAGATAAGCGAAAATTAGAAACCCGGTTTCGCATGAGTTACTGGGTTTCTGAGGCTTCAAATATCGTTAACCGAGTAGTATTGGTGGTGGTGCTAAGAATTTTGTGATTATAATATAGCGTTCCTCTCCAACTAAACATAGAAAGTTTTAGTTGGAGTCTCCTGGAGTTATTAAATGAGAATTTTGATAATTGAAGATGATGAGCGCATTGCCAAACCATTAGCCGAGTATTTAAGACGACAACACCATATTGTAGATGTAACAACCGATGGACTTGATGGGTGGGAATGGTCGCAATCAGGATTATACGAGCTAATCTTATTAGATTTAATGCTTCCTAAATTAGATGGCATTACTCTATGTCAGCGTTTACGTGCTGCTTCATCTAATGCTCTGATTTTAATGCTGACAGCACGAGATACAACAAGCGATAAAATTATTGGACTCGATGCTGGTGCTGATGATTACTTGGTTAAGCCATTTGATTTAAAAGAGTTAGCAGCACATATCAGAGCTTTAGCGCGAAGAAGTCCACAGATGCGCCCATCAATTTTAATCCACGGTGATTTGCAATTAGATCCAGCCAACCAACAGGTTACTTATGCAGGGAAGATTTTGTCATTAACCCCTAAAGAATACATGATATTAGAATATTTTTTGAGACACCCAAATCAAGTTGTGACTCGTTCAGCAATTCTTGAGCAATTGTGGGAATTTGATAAATCTTCAGGAGAAGGAAGTGTCAAAACTCATATTACAAACTTGCGGAATAAACTCAAAGCTACTGGAAGTTCAGAAAACTTGATTGAAAATATTTATGGTATTGGTTATCGGTTATCGTCTCCGAACTCAGTAAAATAGTTCACTCAAAATATTTGTCTCAACTATTAGTCAAAATTTCAGTTAACAATCAATAGTTAAATAGGTAGAAAAAAGTGTTTCAAAAAATTCGATATCGTTTATTGTTGTCTTATTCGGTAGTCTTTGCATCATTACTAGGAATATTTGCCCTCGCAGTCCGAATTGTTTTTGCTCACAATCTGACTACACAAATTACGGATAAGCTCACAGCTATAGGACAAAGTGCAACTGCAGATGTAGAGTTTGAAACAGGTCGCCTAACGGTTGAAAATGACTTTCTTCCAAACAACCTCATTGCTCATCGTCAAGCGTTGCAGTGGTTTGATTCTCAAGGGAATTTGATTGCTCAACAAGGACAAAATTTGTTGACTTTACCCTTGTTACCAAAAGAAATGGTACAATTTCAGACAGGTAAAGTTCCTATTCAAGCTGTAACTGTACCAATTATTGATAGCGATAATCATAAGTTGGTTGGGTATGTGAGAGTGAGCCAATCTTTAGATGAATTTCATGAAACTCTTGAAAAACTGGACTGGGGATTAGGCGGTGGAATTATTATAACTTTGATTCTTAGTGGTATTGGTGGAATTGTACTAACTCATCAAGCAATGCAACCGATTGAAGAGAGTTTTCAAAGACTCAAACAGTTTACTGCTGATGCTTCCCACGAACTACGCAGCCCGTTAATGGCTATCAAAATTAATGCTGAATTACCACTAGAATATCCAGATGAAATCGGGCCAAAAGATGCTGAAAAATTTCATGCAATCGCTAGTGCTACTAATCAGATGACTCGCCTCACAGAAGACTTACTATTTTTGGCACGCACTGATAAAGTTCCGAATAGAGATTGGTGTAATCTCAACTTAACATTAATCCTAGAACACTTAGTGCTACTTTATAAACCTCAAGCACAAGAAAAGCAAATCAAATTGATATCTCAGTTAACAGAAAATCTTTACTTGATGGGTGACTCAGTTCAACTGACGCGGCTATTTTCTAATTTAATTGAAAACGCGCTCTATTACACACCATTAGGAGGCGTAGTTGAAATCAAAACCAATCGTGTAGGTTTTCTGGTTGATGTCAAAGTGCAAGATACAGGCGTGGGAATTGCACCAGAGCAGATCGACAAGGTTTTTGAGCGTTTTTGGCGAGCAGATAAATCACGTTCTTATAATTCCGGGGGTTCTGGTTTAGGATTGGCGATCGCTCAAGCGATTGCCCAAAATCACGGTGGATTAATTACTGTCACTAGTCAATTAGAATTTGGTAGCTGTTTTAATGTACGTTTACCAGCTTCTATAAATTAGGGATTGATTAAGGTTAACTTCATCAATCCCCGTGTATTAGATGTTTAGTTAGTATGCGCTACACCAGTTTCTTACTTAATGTCTTTTCAAGTAAGTAATTTCAAGTTCCCGCCTTACTTATCATCATTGGTTTCGCGATCGCCATCACCAGTATCTGGAAGTTGAATACTACTCTTAGGACGAGTATCTTCATTTTTATCTTCTTGTTGATTGTCATTCTCGGCATATAAAACCTTGCCATTACCAGCATCGACTTTAACATCTTGCTGACCAATTTTTACAGAGTAAACTAAGCTGCCATTTTCATTTTCGAGTTGGACGTTACTGGCGTTACCCCCTACGGTTGGGTCTAAACGTGTAAAAATCTGCCAGCCTCCGGAAAAATCCCCCCTAAAATTAACTAGTTTTGCACCCAAAATCTTGGGTTAGGGGGGATAATTCCTTTCAACATCGTTGGCGCTAAACCCATTACGTGTAATGAGGCTGGCAGATTTTTCCGGTTTTAATGAAACGGATGCTTCAGCTGCTTGCTGTGCTTGTTTTGCTGTAATTTTAGCTAGTGGTTGCAGTTTTGCTGCATCATGCTGTTCTTGTACATCGTCGTTTGTTTCACCATCACCATCACTAGCTTCAACAATTTGGGTAGCAACATGATGCTGATATACAATTCCTACCGGAGATTGTGATTGTTTTGCTCCTAAAACTCTTGACCATCCAGTCAAGCCTAAAGTACCAACAAAAGCTACTGCCAAAAGGATTTTTGTTGAAGTTTTCATACTTGTAGCATCTCTTTAATTCTGGGTTTGTATTTTCACGGTAGGTAATAAAGGTTCAGAAATAGTCAAGATTAACTGTACGTTCATTCATTTTTGAAGGGAGATTTTATATAAGAATATAAAGAATACAGGTTTCTCAGGGCTGAAAAATTAGACTTAACAAGGATAATATAAAAAAATGAAATTTTTATGAAATCTATCTAATACTTTAGTAAGATAAACTAGATATAGCAATCCTAAATGATTTATAAACAATTCGGTTGCCTATAGCAAGATTGCCTATTGCCTGTCCTGACAAGGTTTTTGCAACTCAAATAGGTATATATTTAAAATAGACTTAGTACTTTTGTTTGATGATGGAGGTCAGAAACTATGAAACCAAAGCTTCCTCCTTCTGGTACATACCGCCAAAATTCTCAAATGGCTGACGCAGATTTAGCAAATCTCAACGTATCAGAATTACAGTCTCAACTAGGAGTTGATTTAAAAAGTGGACTCAGCCATGAAGAAGCCCAACGTCGTCTTTCGAGGTATGGTTATAATGAATTAGCAGAGAGAAAAATTAGTGCTTTACAACAGTTTTTCTCTCATTTTTGGGGACCAATTCCTTGGATGATTGAAGTGGCAGTCATTCTATCTGCTATTGTTCAGGATTGGGTGGATTTTGGAATTATTTTAGTTCTATTGCTTGTGAATGGTGTAATTGGCTTTTGGGAAGAATTTGAAGCTGGAAATACTATTGCTGCCCTCAAAGCCCAACTTGCCTTGAATGCCCGTGTGAAGAGAGAAGGACAGTTCATCTCAATTCCAGCACGGGAATTGGTTCTGGGGGACATTGTTCGCCTGCGAATAGGAGATGTTCTTCCCGCTGATTTGCGTTTGCTGGAGGGTGACTCTATTGAAGTCGATCAGGCAGCTTTAACGGGAGAATCCTTACCAGTGACACGAGAACCAGGAGATGTTGTGTATTCTGGTTCAATTCTCAAGCGTGGCGAAATTGATGGACTGGTTTATGCCACAGGTGCAAATACATTTTTTGGTAAAACCGCCAAATTAGTAGATACTGCTATCACCCACAGCCATTTTCAGCAAACTATCTTAAGAATTGGTAATTTTTTAATTGCTACCGCTTTAGTGTTGGTGGTGCTAATTCTATTTGTGGGGCTTTATCGGCACGATAGCATACTTAATATCTTAAAATTTGTTCTAGTGTTGACTGTGGCATCTATCCCGGTAGCAATGCCTACCGTTTTATCAGCAACAATGGCAATTGGTTCCCAAGCTTTGGCGAAAAAACAGGCAATTGTGAGTCGTTTGGAATCTATTGAGGAAATCGCTGGCATGGACATCCTTTGCTCTGATAAAACTGGTACTTTGACTTTAAATCAATTGACCTTAGGAGAACCAGTTAACTTTAATAATTTTACCACCAGTGATGTAATTTTAGCAGCAGCCCTGGCTTCGGAAAATGCTGAAGAAGACCCAATAGATCGGGCAATCATGGAAGGCTTGAAAGATAGGCAACTATTGACTCGGTATCAAGTAACTCGTTTCTTGCCTTTCGATCCAGTCATAAAACGCACAGAAGCTACTATCTCTACAGGCGATCATCAAGAATTTAAAGTTAGTAAAGGAGCTCCTCAAGTTATTTTAGCTCTTGATGCTCACTCTTCTTCTATTGAGGAATCTGTCAACAAAACTATTGATGACTTTGCTAAACGGGGCTTTCGGGCGTTAGGGGTGGCTCGGACTAACGCTGAAGGGAATTGGCAATTTCTGGGGATTATACCCCTATTTGACCCACCACGCAGTGACTCTCAATTGGTCATTCAAGACTTAAAACGCTTGGGTGTGGGAGTTAAAATGCTTACAGGGGATCAGGTGGCGATCGCTAAAGAAACTTGTCAACAACTCGGTTTAGGTAGCAATATTCTTGATGCCAAACTCTTAGGAGAAAGCCCCTCTCATCAAATGGCGAGATTGGCGGATGCTGTTATGGAAGCTGATGGCTTTGGTCAGGTTTTCCCTGAGCATAAATATTACATCATAGAAGCCCTGCAACAGCGAGGTCATATTGTTGGTATGACAGGTGATGGTGTCAACGATGCCCCTGCTTTGAAAAAAGCAGATGCCGGAATTGCTGTTTCTGGGGCAACAGATGCCGCCCGTGCTGCTGCTGATATCGTTTTATTAGCACCGGGATTATCCGTAATTGCTGATGCTGTTAGAGAGAGTCGCAAAATCTTTGAACGGATGTACAGTTATGTTTTATACCGGATTGCCGAAACGATAGATGTTTTAATATTTATGACGCTGTCAATCTTAATTTTCAATTTTTATCCAATGACAGCGATTATGATTGTTTTGCTGGCTTTACTGAACGATGGTGCAATTTTGGCGATCGCCTACGACAGAGCAATTCCCGGAAATCACCCAGCCGCTTGGGATCTACCCGTTGTCTTAGGTGTATCTACCCTAATTGGAATTGCTAGTGTTTTTGGTTCTTTTGGGATTTTATATATAGGAAAAGAGATATTACAACTGAGTCCACAGATGCTACAGACTTTAGTGTATTTAAAGCTTTCTGTTGCCGGACATTTAACAATTTTTGTCACCCGCACCAGAAAACTTTTCTGGACAAAAAAACCAGCGAAGATTTTACTATTAGCTGTTTTTGTAACTCAAATCATAGCTACTTTAGTAGCGATTTTCGGTTTAGGACTAATGGCACCTATCGGATTTAATTTAGCTGCTTTAGTTTGGGGATATTCTTTGGGCTTGCTATTGATTATTGATGGTGTCAAACATTTAGCATACGCATTGTTTCATCATCATCATTTAGCTTAAAAAAAGGTTAAGCTGATATCTTGCGCCCTAGTTACACAATACTACGTAGGGCTTACTGAAAATTAGAAACCCGGTATCTCAAAGATACCAGGTTTCTGGCAAGTTGTAGAATCTCAATTATCCAAATCCTAATAAGTACCTACGCAAAAATATTTATCTATTTTTCCTGATGATTGAAATCGCTGTAAGAGAGTACTATTGCCTATTGCCCATTGCCTATTGCCTCTCCTAACTAGATAATTTATTTTGCACGACTACTTACCAGGTTTCGAGAGCGATTGTTTTCCCGGCAAAGTTAGTTTGGCGAACTATTAAGCTTTTTGATGATGATCGTCATCTCCTAACATTTGGATTAATTTTCTAGCAACAAGAACACCGACAGCGACACCACCAGCAATTTCCACTGCTTGCACAACTTTTTTGCCTACATCATTAGGGTCCATATGGCGGTGGAAAATCTCTTCATCTAGCCATTCAACAGTGGCGTTGAAGTCATGCATCGGTGTTGGTAAGAGTTCTAAGTAAGTACCTTGACGGATTAAATGACCGACTTTACCTTTGACTTCAAAAACATTATAAATATTGGCAACGGCATCATTTAAACCTAGTTTTAGTAGGGTACCTCTGATATTAATTCTTTCCGGTCTAGGCTCACTGCTCAACGCGATCGCTCTCAAATTCTGAGCAATAGCAAAACCTTGTTGATAAGCGACTTGAGCCGTCGGCGGTAAAGAATTCCCTTCTACAGCTGCACAGTCTCCACCTGCAAAAACTTCTGGAAAATCCGGCAATTGTAGTGTTTTTGTGACTTTTAATCGCCCATGCTTGTCTCGGTTTTCATTTGAAACTGGTAAATCTTTAATCAGAGGATGGGTCGCAGTACCAGCTGTCCAAATCGTGGTACAGGTTTGTAATGTCTCGGATTTCCCATCACGTTTGTATTCAAGAGCATTGGGATAGATAGCCGTAGCTTCTGCTCCCATCAGCATCTCGATTGGTACAGTGCGTTTTTGTAATGCTTCTTCAGCACTTTCACGTAGATGAGTGTTAATATCACCTTTCAGGATTTCTTGACCGTGGTTAATCAGGACAACCCGCACCTCTTGAGGATTACCCTGCAACCCTTCATACCAGTGTGGTAGTAAATCGGCTAAAGTAGCTGCCATTTCTACACCAGAAGGACCACCACCAACAACCGCTACTGTCAGGAGTTGACGACGTCTTTCTGGGTCTTCTGTTTGTATCGCTTTTTGCAAACAGTCCCGTAGATGGTTATCAATTGCGATCGCATCTTTTTGCGTCCAAAAAGGCAAAGCATTTTCCTTTGCACCTTCAACCCCAAAATAGCCAGTAACACTACCCAAAGCTAAGACTAAATGACTATAGTTGTAGTGAGTACCACTTGCTAATGTAACCTCTCGTTGATGTAGGTCAATAGATTCCACAGTATCTTGAATAAAAATCACACCACTACCTTTCAGCAAATCTACAAAACGCGGTACAACCTGATAGGAATCCATTTCCCCACTAAAATACTCATACAATAAGGGCTTAAAGCAAAAGCGTTCGTTTTTATCAATCAAAATGACAGAGCGAGGATAATGTTTGTGAGCAAGGTACAACGCTGCAAACAATCCGGTAAAGCCACCACCTACAATCACTGTTTGATAAACTGGATTATTCATAAAATATTTTTCTCCAACCTCTTTCCTATATAGTTAAAAAGAAACCAATCAGGATAATACTGAGAACAATAGCGAACAAAATAGCGTATTCTACTCTACGGCTCAAAATACCAATAGCAGCAATGAGGGCGACCCCAAGACCAAAAATCCCGATATATTGTTCAATCTGTAAACCCTTTGCAATTAGTGGATCTTTTTTAGTTTCAGGAGTTGGCGGGTTTTCCTGAATTGTAGCTATATATCTATACTTCGGTTGGAATTTGCGATTTGTAAACGGCATCAAACTTTTCCTTATTATAGTGATGTTTAATAAGGTACACCAAACGCTTATAAAATACTCGAAAATAAGTTTTAAAGCTGACGACTGACGGCGAATAGCTAAACACTTACATTTAGTGTTAACTTTTGATAATTGATATTCAACAGTCAGAAGATAGATTTTTGTTAACTAGCAGAGGGAGAAATGAAATATACATATCCTGAAAGCGTTGGTAGGGGCTCTCGACCGTACCCTCCACCGAACGCGAGTGCGTCTCCGGTAGGAGAAGGCTCCGCCAACGCCCTTACATCTTTATTCACCAAATGTCTAGTACAAATTTATCTGCGTTGAGGGTGCGTTTATCTGCGGTTAGTTCTTTTCGATTCCCCAACTCAACTTGATGCACATTAATCGTAAAATACGACGCATCTGTTCGCCAATTAAATAATTTTGTTGTCCTAAAATAATACCTGCGTGTAATTGTCCTTGTTCAACTAAATTGGTATTAATTTTCTTAACCTATCTCTAACTTAAACCCCGGTAAGACTTCCTCTCCTGACAATTCTACTGGCATTGTTACCACCTCCACAGGTTGTCCTAAGCGATAAATCTCTACCTGACAATTCTGTGGATTTATCAACCAACCCAAACGTAATCCGCAAGCTAAATACTCCTGCATTTTTTCTTGCAATGGTTTCAGCTTATCGGTGCGAGAGCGCAACTCAATCACAAAATCTGGACACAAAGGTGGAAATCCATCCCGGTCTTTCTGACTCAGCGCCAGCCATCGCTCCAAAGCAACCCAAGCTACATCAGGCGAGCGATCGCCACCACCAGGTAGACTAAACACTGTCGAAGAACTAAACACAACCCCCAGCCCGGTTTGACGGTTCCAGATAATCACATCTCCAATCAAATTTGCTTCTCGATTTCCGCTTTCTCCACCCACAGGAGTCACAATAATTAATTCTCCTTTGACTGAACGTTCGAGATGTAGCTCCGGATTTGCCAAACACAAGCGATAGAATTGTTCTCGTGTGAGTGTTGTAATGGGCGATAGATTAAGCACTGTTGTCATAGCAGTTTCACCTCCCATTTATCCATAACGTTTTATCATAGCTGACATCTTACAGCATTCTCAACAAGACCAGAAAAACCCAATTTATTTACAATTTTATACCTTATGGAATAAAGAGCCGACTCACTCCCATATAGTTATCAATGTAAAGTACAATTTCGATTAAGCGATCAACACATTGCTCTCTGTAATTACGCTCATCCATTTTACCGATGTTCCCAAAGGTAACTACAGGCAGAGAAGTTGATGAACTTTCTTCACGAATGACTTGCTCCAATGAGTCCTTTCCTTTCATACTACGATTAGCTGTTAGCAGAATCATTCGATTCTGTTGAGCAAATCGCCAAACCATTCGGTCATTGCTATTAATTGGCAACTGAACTTCTTCAAAGGTTATGAAGCGAATTGGTAGTAAGTCGAGCCAACCTCCAGTGGTGATGCTTCCAAAAAGAACAAGGGCTTGCCCTTCAATATTATGGTCAATGAGAAAAATCATAGACCTGACTCAGCACGTTTGACTTTTCGTGCTTGAAGTTTTTCCCAAGCTGCCTCCTGACCTGGTTTTGGTGGTGTATGAGCAATCTGGGCAATCCGTTCACGATTGCGCTCTTCCCAGTAGAGCCTAACTTCTTCTGCCTGTTGTAGAACGCTTTGATACTCTGCTTCCACTTCAGTAGAATTTGACTGAATGTATGATATGGCAGTACTAAATTGTTCATCAGTAATATGGAATTTATTGCGGATTAACGAATGGGGATAGCCAGCATGGATGTAGTCCATCAAATCATACAACGTTACTCTTGTGCCTGCGATCGTCAGCCCACGTTCTGTACGAATGATCGCCGATTGTCCGTTTGATGTTGAAGTCATATTCGTGGTCTGATGTTGGTATTAATTGCTCCTAATATTACTTTAGCTCAGAAACCCGGTATCTCAAAGATACCGAATTGTTCTCGTGTGAGTGTTGTAATGGGCGATAGTTAATCGATTGGACTCCGTACTAATATAACAGTGCAATGGCTTTTACGAGAAATTGTCTCTGGAATATTGCCATGAATGACCTGTTGCAAAAGCTTTTCTCGGCTAGCTCCTAGAACAATAACGTCACTGTGGTCTTGTTGAGCGCATTCGATAACAGCTTCAGGAACCGAATTAGCGCTAACAGGAGTTGCACAGACATGACCGTTGATTTGATGCTGAAGGACGCGGAGGGAATTTTCTAAAACAGTTGTGTCAGGAACAGATTCTGAAGATGAGAAAACCTGACAGAGTTTGACTTCAGGATTTGAACTCAGAGAAGTAAAAGCAGGTAACAGTTTTAGGGCTTGTCTGGAGTTTGGTCCACCTGCTATTGGTACCAACCAACGGTTAAAGAGTCTTTTTCCATTTAACCTTACCAAAACCACATCACAAGCGGCTTGGCGAATGACGGTGTCCACAACTCGGCTGAAAATTCGACCCGAAGAGGAAGTATTTCCTTTCCAACCCATCAAGACTAAGTCTATGTGTCTTTCTTTTATACTCTCCAAGATGGCACCAGCAACATCATGGGCAACTCTGATTTGCGTATGAACAGGAATCTTATGCTCTTTTCCTAGCTGCACAGCTTGGTATAAAAGATTGTGACTGTTCGTTGTATCTACTGGTGTTTGTGCTGGTTTGCGATCGCGAGGCACTAAAATAACGTGCAGGCATTCCATTTCATAATTGCGCTCTTTAGCAATAGCAGCTGCCATTTCCAGCAAAGTGTGAGCCGTTTCAGGATGGGAAAGTGGTATGAGCAACCGTCCGCTTCCTGTAGCAGGCGCACGGGTGATGTGAATCACATAGGAAGCTTCCGGTTTTGGTCCCACTTGCTGAGTATCGCCACTCAGTTGTTCTGCTTCCACGCGGATGATATCACTACGTGTAATAATTCCTACTAACCTTTTATTTTCTGTGACTGGTAAACAGTTGAGATTATGGCGGTTGAGGAGGTGTAGAACATAAGCGAGTGTATCTGTTGGACGCACTGTGATTGGTTCAGGCGTCATAATTTCGCAGATGAGAGTATTTTCGGGCGATGAAAAAGAAGAAATATTGGCGATATCTTTCTGCGTAATAACTCCTACAACTCGACCATCATCAACGACTGGAAAGTTACGGTGTTGAGAGTGGGAAAACGCTTGCATCGCTTCCGCAACGCTAATCTTGCTAGAGACAGTTTCCACCCGTCGTTGCATGACATCTGCTGCACTCAATTGCGCTAAAAACCCTGTTGTGCTTGGCGTTTCTTCCAAATGAATCCCATTCCACTCTAAGAGGCGATCGTAGAGCGATCCAGGCGCTACTTTTTCACCAACTAAATACGCAACAACTGAACCAATCATCAGTGGTAAGACTAAATTAAAGTCAGTCGTCATTTCAAAAACAATGACGATCGCCGTCACGGGGACTCTGACGGCTGCACTAAAAAACGTCCCCATTCCTGCCAATGCATAAGTTGTGGGACTAGTCAAGCCCAACAAACTATGTTCGCAAATCCCTACCAAGTAACCCAACGATGCTCCTAGGAGTAGAGAAGGAGCAAACAACCCTCCAGGCGCTCCTGAACTGTAAGCAACAAGGGTGAGAATAAATTGAGCAATAAAAGCGATAATTGTTATCGGGGTACTCAGTTCTCCTGCGGTGAGTGTTTCTCTCAGCCCAGAACTATCGCGAAAAGGAACCGGTAAAAGAGCGATCGCCATCCCGCAGACAAGCCCAGCTAAACCCACTCTCACAGGTAATCCAAACCGCAACCAACGACGATTGAACGTCAGAGCAGTAATAATTCCGTGATTAAACAGTGAACCCAATAACCCAGCTAAAACTCCCAATATCAAGTAAAAAGGAATTTCTTGAGGCGAAAAGTTGGTTTGCAACGTGTTTAATTCTGGAGAAAAACTATGTCCTCCCAACCACCGTGAAACCACAGCACCAATAAAAGAAGCGAGGATTGCTGTTCCTAATGTGAGGCTAGAGACATCTTGAAGAAGTTCTTCCACAACAAACAAAACACCCGCAATAGGTGCATTAAAAGCTGCAGCCAATCCAGCACCAGCACCAGCCGCAATCATTTGACGGCGGTAATCTGGTGAAGTTGGAAAGGTGCGACTGAGAAAATTGGCTAATGCAGCTCCTGCTTGTACTGTCGGACCTTCCCGACCTAGAGGTAAACCCGAACCTATGGCTAAAATACCTCCCAACAGTTTTACCACAGCTACCCGCAAATCCAACGCCATTGGCACTTTTGCAAGTACAGCCTTAACCTGTGGAATACCACTACCATAGGCTTCTGGAGCCACTTGTTGCACCAACCAACCTGATAGCAATCCACCTCCCAAACCAACAACTGGTAGAACCACCCAAGCTGGTAGTAGATGCGTTGTATGAACTCGCCATCCACCCAAAGCGCCTACGCCTGTTTTAAACAATACGGCAGATAATGCTGAAACTAAACCAATTAAGCATGCCTGAAGAATAGCTTGGCGTTTGGGTTGTAAAATCCGTCGCGATAGCTTGAGCCAAAAAATCTTTCCCCTGCCTAATATCATTTTTTCTGGTCACTTTCAGAGTGATTGTTGTGCGTATGAAAGAAGGTATACTTTGAGCGGTCAGCACTTCAGCTATCAGCTATCAGCTAAGAACTTATAGAAGCATGGATTTTAGCCAAATCACTCATCTCAATTTATTCCCGTGCAAAGTATAGAACTACTTACGCATTTATTTAACATATCTTATGAGTTTTTCATGCAAAGATGAAATAAATATGAATTTTATTTCTCTCTAAAGATAGATGGCAATACTACGTAGGTTTTGCATAAAAATACGCAATTACGTAGGTTGGGTTGAGCGACAGCTTAACCCAACCTACAATTTCTCTTAACCGAGCAGTATTAGAGGATGTTTTAAAAGTCTTCTTGTTAGTAGCATGCACATTTTACATCCCCCTAAATCCCCCTTAAAAAGGGGGACCGTTAGAGATTTTCCCCCCTTAAAAAGGGGGGCTAGGGGGGATCAACCAGTGCTTGAAATTACAGCCAACCACTTTTAAAACATCCTCTTAGATGGCAATTTCTTTTATTCTGAATCAGATAAAAGAACATTACGGAAATCATCTATTTTGATGTAGTCTCTGTAATAAGAACTGTTTAGATATAAAACAATTTCTAATAAATCTAATTTTTCTACTTGCGATGGCACATTGTCAAATGTAAAACTTGCATTTAAGCTCGCATCTTTTGTTAGATTATTTTCCACATTATATTGATTGGAATAACTTCCAAAATTAACTAATGATGCATTGTTTTCATTTCCATCATAAACTATTCTGGTTCGAGTATTTTGAGAATGATTCGCAAACAATCGAACTCCCACATTTTCTTGCTTGCTCGTTATGGAGAGTTGACAAACTATCCTTTTGTTTGCTGCATCTATAACTGATTTTTTACAGCTTTGAAGTTCAATGATAAGTCCTTGTCGTTCGACTATGTTATTATTTGAGGGGTTGGTTTCTGATAAAGGAGATGGAGTAACAAAAGATGGTGTTGGTAAACTTATTGGTGTTGATGGAGACGGAATAACTGAGGGCGATGACGATGACGATAAAGATGGCTCTACTGTTTGTGGTGGAGATGGATTTGCCGGAGGTTGTTCCTCACTAAAAATCTTTTTCCGATTCATAAATAATACGGCAGTTGATATTCCACCTAAAAAAGCCAAAATGACAACCAATAATCCTAATAAAATTAGGAATTTTTGAAACCCGTTATTAGGAGGTTGTGGTGCTGAATTTTTGTTCCTATCTTTAATCATTGTTAAATTTACTAAATAAACATTGAGAAATTTTTTGTTATAATTATATTATTTTTTGCCGCCTTGTTATCGGCTGTGTAAAAATAAATTTATAAAATCTTAATCTCTGATAGAATAAAAACCTGTTGATCGATAAGGGTTTTGGAAGGGTTTTTCATCAAAGTCAAACCCAATACTACAAATGTCAGCTTGGCAAGGACCTGCGATATTAAACCAACGAGACATAATATGCTTTGGGCTACATTCTAGAGTGCCTTCATTGTAAATCAAATGACTCCTGTCGCTCTCAAAGATGACTCGTTTTATGGCTTTTCTAGAGGAAGTTTGACCGTAAAAGTACTACCGACTTCCAATTGGCTATCGACCTGAATCATTCCTTTGTGTGCTTTTGCGATCGCCAAAGCAATCGCCAACCCTAATCCAGAGCCACCAGTAGTACGGGAACGGTCTTTATCAATGCGGTAAAATCGGTTAAAAATTTGACTGATATGTTCTGGTGCAATGCCTATGCCAGTGTCTTTAATTTTAATCAAAGCGTACCATTCATTGCAATCTAAAGAAACTATAACCTGTCCGCCTGTAGATGTGGCTTGAATGGCATTGACAATCAAGTTAGAAATTAAACGATAAAGTTGTTCTTCGTCTCCGAGAATATACAGATTGTCTTGCACGCACACCTGTTTTATTAACAGGACTTGAGCCTCCACTGCTAAAAAGGCAAGTTCCTCAATTAAATCGCTAATCAAATCGTTGAGACAGCAAGATTGATATTTTCCTGTTGTTTGTTGCTGGTCTAACCTTGTGAGTAGCAGTAAATCTGCTACTAATTGGGACAACCGGGTATTTTGCCGCTTGAGAACTTGTAACATTCCATGAAACGCTTGAAAAGCTGGCTCTGATTCTGATGCTCCGTGCAATCGATAAGCTGCATCAATAGTAGAACGCATTGCTGCTAGAGGTGTGCGAAATTCATGAGCTGCATCAGCTGTAAACTGTTCCATCTGTTGATAAGAACGGTAGACCGGCTGTATTGCTAAACCAGCCAACCACCAGCTACTGATAGCAATTACCACAATAATAATGGGGCAACCAAGAAACAAAGTCAATTTTAAAGCGGTTAGATGCCGATCTAAGTCTTTAAGGCTGCGTCCCACTTGAATATAACCAGAAAGTTGATTCTGACTGTATAATGGTAAACTTATCTGACGATAGTCGTTGCCCAGTTGGTCTTTGAGTATTCGCCAATGCTTGACTGGTAAGGTTATAGGTAATTCCTCAAGGTGCAACCCAGCTAAAGCTACGGGTTTCCCTGACGGGTCTAATAATCTTGTATAATAATTTACTGTACCTGTGGCTTCTGCCAGTTGCCTTTTAATCACGGCTGCTTTAGTAAAGCAATCAGCCTCAATGCATAGGTCAAAGGAGAGTTGCTCAGCTATTTGATGTAAGCGTTTTGGTTGTTGTAAAACAGGCTCAATACTATTTTTCAGTGCATCTGCTATTGACTCTAAACCTTGATCTATGGATTCACGGTAGGCTTGAGCAAAAACATGATAGACACCCAAGCCTGATGCTCCCATAATGGCACCCATAACAAGTGCATACCAAGCGGCTAACCTCAAACGAGTTACGCGGAAGAGTTTTTTTCCTTCCATGCTTTCAAGAGACACGGGTGTAGGGTGTAGGGTGTGGGGGTATCTGTGATAATTTAATATTTTATGTATTTTGTCTATACCTCTAAGGAATGAGAAAAAATATGAAAGCAATCCAAGGGACGGGGAAGATTGATGTACAAGGCGAATATCAACAATGTACTTTGATGTCACTGAAATAAATAGAAAAAAGGAAATTTTAGTAAATTATTCTCCCACAGCCATGCTTACAAAACTGCATCTGGAACGATTTAAAAATTTCAAAGATGCCGAACTCATTCTCGGTACCTTGACTCTTTTAGTAGGGACAAATGCTTCTGGAAAAAGCAATATTCGGGATGCCTTTCGCTTTCTTCATGGCATTTCTCGTAATTACAACCTCGCTGAAATTTTTGGTGAAAAATGGATTGAAGGGGGTGTTCTCCAATGGCGGGGTATTCGGGGCGGAACGAGAGAAGTCACTTTTATCGACGAATCCACTTTTGCACTAGCAGTTTCATTTATCTGGGAAAAAAATGATTCTTCACAAGAAGCAACTTATCGGATTGAGGTGAATCCTGGTGCTAGTGGTAAAGCCCCTACTGTTATTGCCGAAAGTCTTACAATTGCAGGGCAATCTGATAGCGTTTTTGAAGCGCAATCTCATCAGGAGTCAGGGCAGAATAATTTCTTCGTGAAAGTAAGCGGTGTAACTCTTTTTGACCCAATTTTATCGTATACCAATAATCGCCCTGTGCTTTCACAAATTGCAGCTATTGCACCATCACCATCAGTAAGAGAAACAGCCCTAGCTGCAATGTCCGCCCTAAGTTCAATGCGGTTTTTAGATTTAAGCCCAGATGCTATGCGGCTACCTTCCTTACCAGGACAAACAGTCTTGGGAGACAGAGGTGAAAACCTATCTTCTGTATTGCAAGAAATTTGTGAAAACCCTGAAAGTAAACAAGCACTCCTGCAATGGGTACAAGAACTAACCCCAATGGATGCTAAAGATTTTGAGTTTCCTGCTGATTTTACTGGAAAAATATTGTGGCAATTAATTGAAGAAAATGGTCAAAAAATATCTGCGATGAGTGCATCAGATGGAACATTACGTTTTCTAGCAATGATAGCTGCTTTACTAGGACAAAAACCAGCAAGATTCTATTTTTTTGAAGAGCTAGACAACGGCATTCATCCTACCCGCTTACACCTACTTCTCCAACTTATTGAGCGCAAAGTTTCTCAAGGAACAATACAAATTGTAGCAACTACTCATTCACCACAATTGCTTAGACTTTTAAGTTCGCAATCATTAGAATATACTTCATTAACCTATCGCTTTTCGGATAAACCTGATGCACATATAAAACGCATTGTTGACATTCCACAAGCAAGACGTGTTATCCATGAGCAAGACTTGGCACGCCTTCATGAATCAGGATGGTTGGAAGATGCGGTGGATTTCACTGAAGACGAGGAAACAAACGAATGAATATACTTATAATTCCAGAAGATTTTCGTAAAGACCAATATATGCTTAAGCCGATAATTACGGCGATGATGGAAGCACTGGGAAAACCGAAAACCAAAGTCAGAGTTTGTCAAGACCCACTTTTAGGAGGTATCAGTGAGGCTCTCAAATGGGAACGGGTTTCAGAAATTATTGAGCGCTACAAAGGTATGGTTAACCTGTTCCTACTTTGCGTAGACCGGGATGGAAAAGAAGGAAGAAGGGAGATGCTGGATAAGATTGAGCAACAAGCAGCAAATATCTTAACTGGTGGTAGGCTATTTTTAGCAGAAAATGCTTGGCAGGAAATTGAGGTTTGGGTTTTAGCAGGTCATGACTTACCTGCTGATTGGAATTGGCAATTCATCCGCAATGAAATTAATCCTAAAGAAACCTATTTTCTTCCTTTTGCTGCACAGCTACGTCTTCTAGATGCTCCCGGTGAAGGACGAAAGTTACTAGCAGAAGAAGCAGCGCGACGATACAGCCGAATTCGCCAACTATGTCCTGAAGATATTGCTGTTCTCGAAAACCGAATTAACTCTTACGTAGCAATTTTAAGGCGATAACCGACTCCATAAATGGTTTCAATTAAAGATTCGTTATTATCTTCTCCCAATTTGCGTCTCAGTAAACGGATTTGTGCAGCAACGACATTACTAGCAGGCTCTACACCAATTTCCCATAGCTGATTGATGATTTGGTCGCGCGTCACAATTTGACCGTGATGCTTCATTAGGTATTCTAGCAGTTGAAATTCTTTAGCGGTTAAAGCATTTACGTGCTTGTTGCCATTGGAGTAGTGGCGAGTTACCTGATGAGTGCTATAGTTTAAAGTGAGACATCCTATTTCAAAATGACGCGGTTGGAGTTGAGGCGATCGCCGTCTCAACGCCCGCAACCTTGCTAACAATTCTGCCATATCAAAAGGCTTGATTAAGTAATCATCTGCTCCAGCATCAAGCCCGATAATCTTCTCTTCCATGCGGTCTTTCGCGGTTAACATCAGCACGGGTAGGGGATTGTTTTGCGATCGCAGCCATTTACATAAGTCCAATCCTGATATTCCAGGTAGCATCCAATCGATTATCGCCACGGTGTACTCAGTCCACTGGCGTTGCATATACTCGAAGGTTTGAGTCCCATTCAAAAACCAGTCTACGACATACGCTTCATGGTTTAGGACTTGTTTAATTGCTGCACCTAAATCTGGCTCGTCTTCTACTAAAAGTAATCTCATATTATATAATTTTCTCTAACTAAATGATTATATTCATAATACAAAAAGAGATCGCCATCTTTTTCATCTGGTTTGGGTAACTTAATCCTAAGCAGGTTACCGCAAGTGAGGAAAATGATAGATGAATATGGTTTCAGTTCCGTGGATGAGGGCGATCGCAATAGTCTTCATACTTACATTTTTAGCATCCTCAGAGCGAATCACTGCTCAAGACCCTGGAGCCTGTTTTATGGTAACGACCTCCGGTAGAACCATTAGTTTGGGTAAACTATGCGGTGTAACCCCCACTGACGCCAAGTTTTTTCGAGTCCCCATTAAACGCCGTGTTGGTAGAACTCCTGTTATTGATGTTATATTTAATGGCAAACAAGCCTTTGAAATGATTGTTGATACAGGTGCTAGCAGAACTCTCATTACTTCAAAAATGGCAAGTCTTTTGAAATTAAAAGCCACAGGTATCATGCAAGCAGAAATTGCTGATGGAAGCCAAGTACAATTCTCGACAGGAGAAGTCAAATCAATCGCAGTTGGTGGAGCCACAGTAAATAATGTTGATGTAGCTATAGCCCCAAAAGCAGGTATTGGACTTTTGGGTCACGATTTCTTTGGCGATTATGATGTTAAAATCTTGGAACAAGTCGTTGAGTTTCACCGTCGTTAAGAGTTATGGCGTTGCATAATTGCGGGATGAATTGAGATTTCTAGTTAAGGAGAAACTTCGATTTTTTGAGCCTTTGCGTGAACCAAAATTCACGTCGTTTGACATAACAGGAGGGCGAACAACCGTATTTTATGAGAAGGGCTCCACTCAACGCCCCTACATTACTCTCTTTTCGCCCGAAATTAAAAACGCTCCAAGCGCTCCAAAACGCACCATAAAAATACACCTTACTTGATTTTTCATCTATCTCTAGATAGGATTTTCTTTTTAGGTTTTATGTCTTGGGAATAGTGCAAAATATAGATAATACTTATATAATATATAAGGAGATAGCTATAATTTTTGGAAAAAGTAAATTATTAAATCAGAAATATAAAAGAAATGTCAAAAACTAATAAGAAATTTAATAGAATAGTCTCCTGAGATGACAAAGCTTGTTAATCTTTACAAAAGTCCTGTGATTTGCTATCTAATGGTATTTTCTACAAAGGAGTCAATATTGTCAGCGAATATTTTTTGCTATACTTTGTACGGGAACAAACAAAAGATGAGCGATTCAGTTAAAACCTATAAGCTACAAGTTTTTTGCTGAAAGCTGATAGCTGAAAGCTGACCGCTTAAAGTATAAAAATGTTTGAATTCCAAAAGCCAAAACAAGTGACAAAAATATTACAAAAGCTCAAATATTTGATAGGAATATTTTGTGCTGTCTTACTACTTACTACCTTAATATCTGTCCCGCAAGCATCATCGCAGCAACCAGTCGTCTTAAATTTGTTAATGACTGCGCCTGATGCTCAACCTTGGAAAAAGGGTTTGATTGAAAAGTTTGAAGCAGAAAATCCGGGGATTCGCATCAATATTATTGAAGGTCCGAATGCTACAAATTTACTAGAAGACCTTTATACCTCTGCTTTTATCTTGGGTGATTCACCGTATGACTTGGTGAATATGGATGTTGTGTGGACACCCAAGTTTGCAGCGGCTGGATGGTTGCTAGACTTGAGCGATCGCATCACCTCTGCAGAGCTAGCAGCATTTTCCTCGAAAGATGTAGAGGGGGGACGTTACGAAGGTAAGCTCTATCGCATTCCGATGCGAAGTGATGTTGGGGTATTCTACTATCGAGAGGACTTGCTCAAAGAAGCAGGATTGCGACCACCAGAGAGTTTTGCTGACTTGCTCAAAGCTTCCAAGGTCTTACAACAACGGGGAAAAGTTCCTTGGGGTTATGTTTGGCAAGGTCGTCAATACGAAGGACTTGTTGCTATGTTTGTAGAAGTATTGGAAGGTTATGGTGGGTTTTGGGTCAATCCCGATACTCGAGAAGTGGGACTAGATAGACCAGAGACATTAGAGGCGATCGCTTTTTTGAAAGACACGATTCAAGAAGGCGTTTCACCTCCTGGAGTCACAACCTATCAAGAAGAAGAAACTCGGCGGGTTTTCCAAAGCGGACAAGCAGCATTTATACGCAGTTGGCCCTATCTTTTACCTCTAGCTAATGCAGAAGATTCACCAATTCAAGGAAAATTTGCTCTCAAACCAATGGTAAGTGCTCCCACTCACAGTTCAGGAGCTTGTTTGGGAGGCTGGGGTTTAGGAATTTCCAAATCTTCCAAACATCCAGAGGAAGCATGGAAAGCAATTAAATACTTTACAAGCGAAGAAGTACAGCGCCAATTTGTTTTAGAAGCAGGTTTCGTTCCCAGCCGACGTTCATTATTTCTAGACCCAGAAATCGTCGCCAAATACCCCCACTACCCCGAACTGCTAAACATCTCCAAAAAAGCCGTTTTGCGTCCTCCCATTGCTCAATATGCTCAAGTCTCAGATATTTTGCAAAGATATTTGAGTGCAGCTTTAACAAATCGCATGACTCCTGAAAAAGCCATGCAAGCTGCTGCAAATGAAACCAGACGGGTATTAGGAAGTAGATAGTAGATAGTGGTTAGTGGATAGTAGTTAGTAGATAGTAGTTAATGGAACAGCTAACTTTTAACAACTAACCACTAACAACCAACAACTAACCACTAACAACCAACAACTAACAACTAACAACCAACAACTAACCACTAACCACTAACAACTAACAACCAACAACTAACAACTAACTAATATGCAAACAATTCGAGGTCGAGAACAACGAACGGCGTGGCTTTTCTTGCTACCCGCCTTACTGGTGCTATTGTTTGTCTTCGGCTATCCCATTGTCCGTGCGTTTTGGTTAAGTTTCTTTACAGAAAATTTGGGAACGGAGTTACAACCTGTTTTTTCAGGTTTTGACAATTACGTGCGGATGGTGGGTGATGGTCGCTTTTGGCAAAGTTTCTCAGTAACAACAGTATTTACCTTAGTGACGGTATTGCTAGAACTGGTGTTGGGGCTGGGTATCGCCTTGGTTCTCAATCAGCAATTCTTTGGGCGTGGTGTTGTGCGTACGGTCGCTATTATACCTTGGGCTTTACCTACTGCGCTGATTGGTCTTGCTTGGGCTTGGATTTTTAATGACCAATTTGGAGTTGTTAATGATATTTTGCTGCGACTTGGTTTGATTAAAACTGGAATTAACTGGTTGGGAGAACCAGCTCTGGCGTTAGTCGCTGTGATATTTGCAGATTTGTGGAAAACGACACCATTTGTCAGTATTCTACTACTAGCAGGATTGCAGTCAATCTCAACCGATTTGTATGAAGCTCACGCTCTTGATGGCGCAAGCCGTTGGCAAAGTTTCTACCAAATCACTTTACCTCTGCTAATGCCACAAATTCTCATTGCTATGCTGTTTCGTTTTGCTCAGGCGTTTGGAGTTTTCGACTTGATTTCTGTAATGACTGGGGGGGGTCCCGGTGGCGCAACGGAAGTGGTATCGCTTTACATTTACTCCACTGTGATGCGCTACTTAGACTTTGGTTATGGAGCAGCGTTAGTTGTGGTGACATTTCTTTTGCTTATTATAGCGGTAGCTATTGCCAGTTTTTGGTTGAATAAGTCTCGTGTCAATGAGTAGGGTGTAGGGTGACCGGGTGTGGGGTGTGGGGAAGGATAATTATAATCGCGACTTTATCTAAAATTTAAAATTTCTATGGCTGCAACAAAAGAAATAACTGCAAAATCTAAATCAACAACCAGGGGGAAAGATACTGGGAAACGTGTCTTGCTTTGGGTAGCGATCGCCCTCGTTCTGGTATTCTGTCTAGCACCAGTATTGTGGCAAATACTGACTTCATTTAAATTAAATCAGGATATTTCCAGAGTTCCCACCGTTTATTTTCCCACCCGCATCACCTTCAATCACTACACTGATTTATTTACTCGGCGTCCATTTTGGCGCTACATCCTAAATAGTGCATTTGTATCCATTGTTTCCACAGCGTTAGCTTTAGCATTGGGAGCACCTACAGCTTACGCCCTAGCGCGATTGCGTCCTTGGGGTGGTAGCACCATTCTCGCAGGGATTCTCATCGTGACTCTATTTCCAGGAATATTATTGTTTCTGGGATTATTGGAAATTATCCAAGCATTACACTTGGGAAATAACTACCTTGCGCTGATCATTCCCTACACCGCTATTAATTTACCGTTAACCATTCTGGTGCTACGTAGCTTTTTCCAGCAATTACCAAAAGACTTAGAAGATTCTGCTCGGATAGATGGTTACAATACTTTACAAATGCTTTTGCAAATCCTATTGCCCATGACACTTCCAGCTTTGGTCACGACTGGAATTCTAACATTTATTTTTGCTTGGAACGAATTTATTTTTGCGCTCACATTCATTACTCAAGAAGAAATGAAAACAATTCCCGTTGCAGCCGCCCAAATAGGTGGCTCTTCAGTCTTTGAAATTCCTTACGGTTCTATCGCAGCCGCCACGGTTGTTGGAACTTTACCTCTGGTTCTTCTCGTTTTATTCTTCCAACGCAAGATTATCCAAGGTCTGACCTCTGGTGCAGTCAAAGGATAAGGAATTATGAATTATGAATTATGAATTATGAATTATGAATTATGAATGAACGATGATTTCATGGTTTTAATTCACTTATCATAACTTATAAATAAAGTGTCATAATTCATAACTCATAACTCAGTTTTCATAATTCACTTATCAGAACTCAGAACTCATAACTCAATTTTCATAATTCACTTATCAGAACTCAGAACTCAATTTTCATAATTCATAATTCATAATTCATAACTCAAATTATGGCTAAACTCGAACTACAAAACTTAAACAAAACCTACAGTCCTAAAGTTGTTCCAGTTAAAGATATCAGCTTAAGTGTGAATGAAAATGAATTTCTCACTTTACTCGGTCCGAGTGGCTGTGGGAAGTCAACGACATTGCGAATGATTGCTGGATTGGAAGAACCAACTCACGGTCACGTATTTCTTGGCGGTCATGATATTACCTTCAAGCGTCCGGGCGATCGCAATATGGCGATGGTGTTTCAAAGTTATGCGCTCTATCCCCACATGAGCGTGTACGAAAATCTTTCTTCCGGACTCAAGCTCAAAAAAGTTCCTCGCGCTGAAATTGAAGAGCGAGTCACAGAAGTTGCAATGCTGTTAGGATTAGAAGAGTTACTCAACCGCAAACCCGGTCAATTATCGGGAGGACAGCGCCAGAGAGTTGCTGTGGGTCGGGCGTTGGTGCGTCGCGCTCAAGTTTATTTGTTGGATGAACCACTTAGTAACCTAGATGCGCTGCTACGCGAACGAGTCCGTGCAGATATCAAGCAGTTATTCGCCGCCCAAAAAGCTCCAGTGGTCTACGTAACTCACGACCAGACAGAAGCGATGACCCTTTCGACAAAAGTTGCTGTCCTAAATAACGGTTACGTCCAGCAACTAGACCCACCCGACCGCATATATACCCATCCTGCTAACCTATTTGTAGCAGGATTTGTTGGCAGCCCGCAAATGAATTTACTGACACTACCTTGTCAGGGACGTGACGCAATCTTAGGTCATTCAAAACTGGCTTTACCAGATTTGCCAACAGTACCACCGGAAATTATACTAGGTATCCGTCCAGAACACGTCCGTATCGCACAACCAGAAGATACGCAAACAGTGAAAGGACGTGTGTATTTGGTGGAAAACTTAGGTATGCACAATTTGGTCAGTGTTCATGTTGATAGTTCTGAAACAGAACCGTTTAGCTTACGTGCTTTAATACCTCCAGACCAACATTGGAGTCATAACGAGATAACTTTGGCTTTACCATCTCAAAATATTCATTGGTTTGATGTAAATTCAGGTGATGTTTTGCGGTAACTTTGTTCAACAATTTGCGCTACCTCTTCTACAGAAACACGCTTCCCTTTCTCTCGGTGATTCACTACCAATACGGAGGGTCAAGAAACCCGGTATCTCGGAGATACCGGGTTTCTGGATTAATCTTTGTCGGTTAAGGTAGTTGAGTAGTCCTGTCAAGGTGAGTGAAAACTTCAGGAAATTAATCGCTCTCTCACCCCTTAACTCTGTGTACTCTGCGTCTCTGGAGTTAAAAAAAACTTTTGAACCGCAAAGTACGCAGAGGGCGCAGAGAGAAAAGAATTTTTAGCTGGTGCAGCATCTTGAGCAGGAATACTCACAAAAGTCTTCACGCCTCAGTAACACAAGAAAGTACCGCCAATCAGCCTCACGACTGTATCCACCTCTAAAAGCATATTTATAAAATAAATCTTAAACATTTAGGGTGTGTAAGTATACTGTTTCGCTAATATGCTAGCATAACAGCACAATAAGAAAAATCTGATTATGACTGAGCGAATCAACAAAAGGACTCACAGCGATTACACCCAGAGCGCCGCCTACTTGCCCAAGGATTTAGTCAAAAATTTCAAACAGTTAGCAGTAGAACTTGAACTAGGTCACAGCGAAGCGATGGAGGAAGCAGTAAGAATGTGGTGCGATGCGGCAGTTAAAAAGGTAAATCAAAGTAAATGAGAAAACCGCTCTACCCTACTGCCGAACAAAATTTAACTTGTTTCATTCTTAGCCAAAATCTCACGACATTGCTACTTTCCATTTTTATAGTCAGATTGGATGAACGAACAGGAAGTGTTTATATTTTAGCGGGAGAAGAAACAGGCATTTTGATAACTCGTGATGGTAAATGGAGATATGACGAATGAGTAAACCCAATTTTCTAACAATGACTAAATCGGAGCTTAAGCGTTATCTACTAGAGCATCGCAACGATACAGAGGCATTCCATGCATTGATGGACAAAATCAACGCAGAACCCAATCAGAAGTTTTATACAA
This sequence comes from Scytonema sp. PMC 1070.18, assembly GCA_035967975.1. GTDB lineage: Bacteria > Cyanobacteriota > Cyanobacteriia > Cyanobacteriales > Nostocaceae > Scytonema. The sequence goes on along the minus strand of JAWQFQ010000014.1, from coordinate 4,082 downwards.
TAGATGAGGCTGATGTGTTGGAAAATTTGATTGAAGCAAAACGACACTCACAAGATAACCAGTGAAAATTGAAAGGCACGAACTGTCTCAATTTTTCAAAAAATAGTCTCGCTCTAAGCCTTGTGCTATAATGAAATTCCTACACCCCAAACCCCAGTAGGGGCGCAACGCCTTGCGCCCCTATTCAAATTTGGAAACCTGCACCTCACCTTACACAGCAACGGGTGCTTTCGCTAACTTCCCATCTTCCATATGCACGATGCGATCGGCAATGTCTAAGATGCGGTTATCATGAGTTACCAAGAGAATTGTGCAGCCCTGCTCTTTTGCTAGTTGTTGCATGAGGTTAACGACATCTCGACCTGACTTACTGTCAAGGGCGGCTGTCGGTTCATCTGCTAAGACAATTTTAGGCTGGCTGACTAGCGCACGGGCGATCGCAACCCTTTGTTTCTGTCCCCCCGATAAATCGTCTGGATAGTAGTTAAGCCGATTTCCCAGTCCAACCAAATCCAACATCTGGGCTGACCGTTTGTGCATTTCTTCTGGAGAAATACCCTTGTGAAGTTCCAAGCCCATCCTGACATTTTGCAGCGCTGTCAAACTACCATGTAAATTGTGCGCTTGGAAAATATAACCGTGACTGCGCCGTGCTATAGTGAGTTGTTCTGCACTCGCACCGCAGAGTTCTCGTCCCAACACGCGCAAACTTCCATGTTGAGCGGAACGCAGCCCACCGACTAAGGTCAGAAGCGTCGTTTTTCCCGAACCCGATGGACCAGTCATAATAATAATCTCACCAGGAGCTATCTCCAAGTTGATATCAAAAAGTACTTGTTTGCGAAGTTGACCTTTTCCAAAAAAATGGTCTAGATTTTGTACAGAGATAACAGGTTCCATAAGAATTTGAATTGATAGTGGATAGTGGATAGTGGATAGTTGATGGTTGATAGTGGATAGTTGATGGTTGATAGTGGATAGTTGATGGTTATTTACCACTAACCACTAACTACTAACTACTAACTACTAACCACTAACTACTAACCATCACTTAAAACATATCCGCAGGGTCAGCAGATTGGACTTTGCGAGTAGCAACTATGCCAGAAATCATGCACATAATAATAGTTAATATTTGTACTTGAAGTGCTCGTGCTATGGTCATGTATACTGGTAAGTTAGTGGCATTTCGAGTTAAAGCATACAGTCCAAAGGATACAGAAACTCCTGGTAGAAAACCCATCACTGCCATAATAATGGCTTCTTCAAAAACCACACTAAGTAGGTACGCGTTGCGATATCCCATTGCTTTGAAGGTGGCGTATTCTTTCATATGAGCATTAACATCTGTGGAAAGAACTTGATAAACAATAATCACTCCCACCATGAAGCCCATTGCTACGCCTAAACTAAAAATAAAGCCGATCGCAGTATTTTCTTGCCAATATTTCTTCTCGAATTCTACAAATTCTTCTTTTGTTAAGACGTTGACATCTTGAGTCTCTGCTAGATAGGTTCTCATTTCGTTTGCAACTTGCTTAGGGTCATAACCCGGTTGTAGCTGAATTAAACCCAAATTTACACTACTGGCGTCTTGTCTTGGAAAGACTCGCAAAAAATTCTGGTCGCTGGTTATTAAGCTACCATCAGCGATAAAGGAAGCTCCTACTGTGAATAAACCACTGATAGTAATTGTCCGCTTTCCTATTTCGGTGGTAGCTGGTTTATTTTGGTCAATTTGTGCGACTACCTTGTCATATGCTCCTCTAGCAGCCCGGTCAAACAACATGGTATCAGGTAGTTTAATAGTGTCTAACTGGCTGTTAACTTCCGGTAAGTCAAAGGCTGGTTTGTCTGGATTAAATCCCATGACAAGTACCCCAGTTTCTTTGCGTGTTTGAGGATTTTTCCAATCGATAAAGCCGAGGTACATCCCCTCTGCTGACTTTACTCCTGGTACATCCATTGCTTGATAAAGTCGTCGTCGAGCAAATGTAGACAAATACGCTAGGTTACGTGCTTGGGGACTGACTAGAATAATATCTGCTTGCATACTGCGATGCAGTCTAGTGTTACTGTCAAATAGAGCCGTCTGAAATCCTAGCTGCATGAACATGAGAACATCAGCAAACGCAATACCTGATAATGCTACTAAAAAGCGTCCTTTTTGGTGACTTAGCTGTAACCATCCTAATGGTGTCCGTCTTTGCAATTGTTGAAAAATGAGTCCAAGCATGAGTAATTTGTTAGTTGTTAGTTGTTGGGTGTTAGTTGTTGGGTGTTAGTTGTTAGTTGTTGGGTGTTAGTTGTTAGTTGTTAGTTGTTAGTTGTTGGGTGTTAGTTGTTGGGTGTTAGTTGTTAGTTATCAAAAAAAATAAAATATAGTTAACTACTATCCACTATCCACTAACTACTATCCACTAACTACTATCCACCAACCCATAAATTCATAACTGAATACTAGCCGTTACTTGTAAGTTGGAAAATTTTGCTGCTTTTTCACTGGATGGTTGATCGAGTTTTACGTGGACTTCGACAACTCTTGCATCAATATTAGTTGTGGGGTCGCTATTGACTACATTTTGGCGTAACACTTGCAAGCCTACTCGCTCAACGGTTCCTTGTAGTTCTCCGGGTATGGAATTACTTGTTAACTGTACCTGTTGTCCCATTCGGACTTTATTAATATCGCTTTGGTAAACTTCTGCAACTGCATACATCTGGCTGTTTTGACCCATGTCTGCAATACCGTCACTAGAGACTAATTCTCCTGGACGGGTATGAATTTTAAAGATTTGACCGTCGTCTGGCGATCGCACAAATGCTTGTCTCAAATTCGCTTCTGCTCTTTTGGCGGCTGCTATGGTACGGTTGACTTCTGCTTGAGCGCTCGCAACATCTACGTCACGAACCTCGGAAATTCTATCTAGGGTTGCTATACCTTCTTTTATTTGTTGTTCTCGTGATGTCTGGATGCGTTTGAGATTTGCTCTGGCTTCTGCAAGTTGTTGGTCTTGAGAGGCTTGAATACGTTTGAGATTTGCTCTTGCTTCTATTAACTGTTGTTCTCGTGATGTCTGGATGCGTTTAAGATTTGCTTTTGCTTGTGCAATTTGTTGTTGCGCCGTAGCAAGTGTTAAGCGCTTGCTATCTAGTAATGATATGGCGATCGCTCCCTGTTGATACAGTTTCTGATAGCGTTGGTCTTCTGCTTGGGCGTTATCTACCTGTGCTTGAAACTGAGCAACGGTCGCTTTTTGTGCTTCGATTTCTGTATCTCTTTCTGCTTCTATACGAGCAATGGTCGCTTTTTGTGCTTCGATTTCTGTGTCTCTTTCTGCTTCTATACGGGCGATAGTCGCTTTTTGTGCTTCGATTTCTGTATCTCTTTCTGCTTCTATACGGGCGATCGCTGCTTTTTGTGCGTTGATTTCACCTTCTTTAGCACCAGCCTTGACCTGAGCAAGATTTGCTTGTGCAACTCGCACTTGTTCTTGTGCTTCTGCTAGTGATGCAGCAAGGCGATCGCGACTATCCAAAACCGCAATCAACTGACCTCGTTGCACCACACTTCCTTCCCTAACCAACAATTGTTCTACCCGACTCCCTTCTGCTGAAGTGGGAGCAGAGACTTTTACTATTTCTCCCTTCGGCTCTAATCGTCCCAGTGCTGTTACAGTTGTCACTTTTGGTACAGGGGCTACTTGCTGTTGTTGTGCTTCAGCATTGCTCCGAAATTTTTGCACAGTATAAACACCAATTACACCTGCTATTAAAGTTGTCAGTACAGCCATCACAACAGGTGGACGTGGCTTGAGAGATGAACCCTCTAAATTAGAGTTTTCCAGCATAATATGCTTCCATCGCGTTTAAAACTAAACCGTTTAGTTTTATGATATAACTAAACTAATCAGTTTAGTTGTTTTCCTAATAGTTCCCATTTACACTCAATAAAACAGACTATTGCGGTATTTTTGCTGTCTCATCTCATTTCACGCAAATCCTGATACAAATGGGATTGCTGTAGGGGCGTTGGCGGAGCCTTCTCCTGTCACCAGACGCACTCGCGTTCGGTGGAGGGT
>JAWQFQ010000013.1:17805-84848 GCA_035967975.1 Scytonema sp. PMC 1070.18 | reverse complement strand
TTAGGTGTTAGTTGTTAGGTGTTAGTTGTTAGGTGTTAGTTGTTAGGTGTTAGTGTATTTTCTACTATCTACTAACAACTATCTACTATCTACTAACAACTATCTACTATCTACTAACAACTATCTACTAACCACAAAATTACTGAATATTACGGCTTGATTCCCCTACTGATACCATTTCTCTAGGACGTTCTGGTAAGGTCAAAACGGTTTGCTGTTCCGGAGAAATCGCCTGTTCGGGCAGATATTCGCGACGTGCCAGAATGATTGCACCCACCATTGCCATTAGTAGCAAAATGGAAGCGAGTTCAAAAGGCAGTAGGAAGTCACTGAAGAAATGCTGACCGATCGCGATGATGGTGTTGGTTGCAGGTGCAGTAGTAGAAAGTGACCAAGGTGTTGCCAAGATCATCGTACTTAAAAGCGCAAACAATCCGAGACAGACCACACCCGTCAGTGCTTTACGTATCCACGCAGTCGGGAAGGGATCGAAAGCTTGGCGCTTATTTACCAACATAATGGCAAACAAAATTAGTACGTTAACTGCACCAACATAGATGAGCAATTGTGCTGCTGCTACAAAGTCAGCATTCAGCAACAAGTACATTCCAGCCATGCTAGCAAATACACCTCCAAGCAAAAAGGCAGAATAGACAACGTTTTCCAACAGGACTACGCCTAGAGCTGCCCCAATTAACATCACAGCTAGTACGCCAAAAGAAACGACCTGTACTCCTTCAGCTAAATTCACTTTTTTTGTCCTCTGTTAGTTGTTAGTTGTTAATGGCTAATTGCTAAGTGCTAATTGCTAATTGTTGTGTTATCAGCCATTAACCATTAACCATTAACTATTAGCCATTAACTATTAGCCATTAGCCATCAGCCTTTTGCACAAGGTCTTCTGGACGCGCACCTGCGCGGGGTGCATCTGCGGGAAGATCGTGGGGGTCCATAACGCCCTTGGGTAGGTAAACGAGTTCGCGCAGTGGTCTAACCATTGGGTCAAGAGTGACTTTGTAAGGTAAGCGACCTAACGCCACGTTGTCATAGTTCAATTCATGGCGGTCATAGGTGGAAAGCTCGTAATCTTCTGTCATTGATAAACAGTTGGTGGGGCAATATTCCACACAGTTACCACAGAAGATACAAACTCCAAAGTCGATGCTGTAGTGTTTGAGCTTTTTCTTTTTGCTTGCCTTATCAAATTCCCAATCTACTACAGGTAGGTTGATTGGACAAACCCGAACACAAACTTCACAGGCAATACACTTATCAAATTCAAAGTGAATCCTACCGCGAAACCGTTCACCAGGAATCAGTTTCTCGTAGGGATATTGTACGGTGACTGGACGCCGCCGCATATGGTCAAAGGTGACAGACAGACCCTGACCGATGTAACGACCAGCTTCTACTGCTTCCTTACCATAATCAACAACTTGTTTCAGGAACTTCATCATTTTTCGTGTCTCTCTCTTTTCAGATAGGTGCTAATTGCTAATAGCTAATTGTTAATTGTTAATTGCTGTGACCATTAGCGATTAACAATTAGCCATTAGCCATTAACCGCCAAAGGCGACGGGGAAGGTTAATTTCAGAGCTGCGGTTAGTAGCAAGTTAACCAAACCAACTGGTAGCAAGAACTTCCAGCCCAAATCTAGCAGTTGGTCAATACGAACCCGTGGCACAGTCCAACGGATTAGTACGGCTAGGAAGACCAGGAAGTATGCTTTGAGTACGGTCATGATGATTCCCAATGAAGCGGTAACAATTTGTAAGACAGGATCGGTGGCGCTAACGCCAAACCATCCAGCTATCAGGTTAATGGGAATTGGGAAATCCCAACCACCTAAGTATAAAACTGAGACCAGCAGTGCCGAAAGAACTAAGTTGACATAAGAACTGAGGTAGAACAAACCGAATTTCATACCAGAGTATTCAGTTTGATAACCGGCAACGAGTTCTTCTTCTGCTTCCGGTAAGTCAAAGGGCAATCGTTCGCATTCTGCAAGGGCGGCTATCCAAAAAATGATAAAGCCGACTGGTTGCCGCCATACGTTCCAGCCCAGAATGCCATAACCAGATTGTTGATTGACGATGTCAACGGTGCTGAGGCTGTTGGACATCATGGCTACAGCTAGTACCGCGAGTGCTAAAGGAATCTCATAGCTAATCGACTGCGCCGCTGCTCGCAAGCCTCCTAAGAGAGAGTATTTATTATTTGATGCGTACCCCGCCATCAACAAGCCAATTGGCGCAACGCTAGACAGGGCAATCCACAAGAATACCCCAAGACCAATGTTTGTAATGACTAGGTTCTGTCCAAATGGAACAATTAGATAGGACAGAAACACGGGAATCGTTACAATAATTGGACCGAAGGTAAACAGCCAACGATCTGACTTTGCTGGCACCACATCTTCTTTAAAGACCAGTTTTAGACCATCCGCTACAGGAGCAAGCAAGCCAAAAGGACCAATATACTCAGGACCAATCCGCTGCTGTGCTGCTGCCGAAATTTTCCGCTCCAACCAAACGGAGACTAGCACGCCTACCGTGGCACCAATAATCATCAATATCATCGGTAGTGGCATCCAAATGGCTTTAGCGACGTCACTAGGCAGTCCTAAATCCATGAGGGATTGAATAAATGTTCCTTGCAGATCAATTCCTGAATTCATGTTTGTTGCTCTTTAAGTCAACTGAAGGCTGAAGTATGAAGTATTAAGTATGAAGTATCTATGAAGTATGAAGTTAGGAAAATGTAATACTTCAGCCATGAACCTCGATAGTCGTTTCTTGACTTCATCCTTCATCCTTTACCCTTCATCCTTTACTTAACAACTATTTTCACTACTTGTTAATAACTGTAAATTCATTCACTAATATCTCTAGCTATGTCATGCAAAATTTAAGATTTTTTGCAATTCCCATGCCTAGTATATCGTTGGATGGTTTTTCCCCTCCAAGAGATCAATGAGATTTTCTACCTATGGTATTGATTAGGTTTTGTTAATAAAACCCTCGTTGGTAGAGTGTGGAGTGTAGGGTGTGGTGAATTTTTTGCCTTGCTCCCATTGCGGCATAACTTGCATTGTTTTGTGGGATGGGCGTCCCGCCCGTCTCTCTTTAATTTAGGCAGTGTCCCGCCCGTCTATCTTTAATTTGGGTAGTGTCCCGCTCGTCTATCTTTAATTTGGGTAGGCGAGAAGCGGGTCTATCCTCAAATTGGATCTGACGAAACGCCCACCCCAATGTTGGGAGCAGGCAAGATGCCTACTCCACAAGAGTCATCCGCAAATTATGCGTCTTTTACCCTACACCCTACACCCTACCTTTGCTCCACAGGAATGTAAGGCATCCCGTGTTTACCGTGGTAAACCTGGGTGGGACGGAAAATCCGGTTTTCAGCGAGTTGTTCTTTCCAGTGGGCTAACCAACCAGCAACTCGGGCGATCGCAAAGATTGGAGTAAACAAGTCTGTAGGAATCCCTAATTTCCTATACACTAAACCTGAATAAAAGTCAACATTGGGATAAATTCCTTTTTGTCCCAATTTTTCTTCTACCACTCGTTCCATTTCTTGGGCAATGTCATAGTATTTATCCCCTCCAAACTTGGCAAACAGTTGTTCTGCCATGTTCTGTAAAATTGTAGCGCGTGGGTCTTTTACCTTGTATACGCGATGACCAAAGCCCATAATCTTTGCTTTTCGTTCCAGACAATCCTCAATGAAAGGACGCACATTTTCTGTTGAGCCAATTTGTTCTAGCATCTGTAGCACTTCTTCATTAGCGCCACCATGCAGCGGTCCTCCTAGCGTTCCCACTGCACTAGCAACGACAGCGTAAGGGTCAGTTAGGGTAGAAGCTGTTACCCTAGCACTGAAGGTAGAAGCATTCATTGTGTGTTCTGCGTGAAGTATCAAGCAGACATCAAAGATTCGCGCCGCCAGTGGATCGGGTTCTTTTTCATGGAGCATATACAGGAAATTGGCAGCATAATCTAGAGTATCATGGGGACGTACTGGGTCATTACCCCTTCGCATTAACTCGGACGCTGCGACCATTGTTGGGATTTTTGCTAGCAGGCGAACGACAGAATCCCGAATATAAATAGGATTATTGATATCACGACGTGAGTAAAATAATCCTAATGCTGCTGCAGAGGCTTGGAGAGCATCCATTGGGTGACCGCTTTCGGGAAAGCATTTCATCATGTCACTGATGCGGTACTTTATCCGTCTGTGCTCGCGAACTTCATGCTCAAATGCTTCCAGTTCATCTGCTGTGGGTAACTGTCCCCAGATCAGAAGGTAAGCCGTTTCCAAAAATGTACTCTTTTGTGCAAGTTCCTCAATCTGAATGCCACGATATTCTAATATTCCCTTTTGCCCGTCAACATTGCTGATACTGGATTGGGCGGCGGGAATGCCTTCCAAACCAGGCTTGTATTCGCACACCATCATGGCAACACCATTTGCTTTGTGAGATATTTGCTCAACGTAACTGACCAGAAATTTTTGCTAGCATAACAGTATCCGTTTTCACAGAAATTCTTTCAAAACGTTAAATTACTGTTAAAGCAAGTACTTGGGTGGCGTCAACCAGAACATCTGACTGCGACCCAGAGGAGATCCTTTTTCTGGTACTTTTACCCCGATCATACCTGCTTTTTTCAAGACTAAGGCGGCTTTGTCTTGCCCCCAAATTAGAATCTCCGCCCAGGAGCTTAAATTTGGTTCGTGTCCCACCAAAGCCAGTCGAGTCTCAGGTGAATAATTTCTGGGCTCTAACCACTCCACAACCCAATTATAGATGTGACCATTTGGAGCAAGATGATGGCATTCCTCTAACTGGGAAGCCAGTCCAGCAGAAATGAAGATTTCCGCTGTTTGATGGGCTCGCATCAAGGGACTCGTTGCTATCAAATCAAAATGTAAACCCAGCTTTTTTAAGCGATGGGCTACTTTTTCAGTTTTTTGTCTTCCTTCTTTGGTGAGCGATCGCTCTTCCTCTGGGAGATCGCTTCGCCTTTCTTCAGCTATTCCATGACGAATTAGATACAGTTCCACGGCTTTAATTTAAGGGTTTAAGGGGGTAGGGGTGTAAGGGTGCAAGGGGGTAAGCGGTATTTGTGTTAATTTTTCATCCACACCCCCTATACCCCTACACCCCTACAACCCTACACCCCTATTACTCTGGTTGAATCGGGTTATCTCTTGGGTTGACCAATCTCAGTAACTTTTGCTTGATTTGAGCATCAAACACTTCCCATTTCATTTTGGCGTAGGCAGAATTTTCATTACCTCCTGATAGGAAACCCATCGGAATTTCAAACCCGCCAGCGCTTGTCCGTCCACCACCAAAAAAGCGCCCAGAGCTATCTTGTCCGAAGGCTTCTTTTATAAATTCATCGGGGTCGAGTGTTAGTTTGGTGGTTCTCAACGAACCAATAACAATTTCTAATTCCTCATCTTCATCGTGAACAATACCATATACTACGGCAGTATGCACGTTTTCTTCAGTCACGAGAAAATCCGCTGCTTGGGGGATAGCATCACGGTCGTCGTAGCGTAAATAACCAACACCTGCTATGGAAAAGTTATTTTGCACAATGCGGTTCTTTAGCGATCGCTCTATCACATCCATTACGCGTTTAGAACGGTTCGCTTGCAGTACCGCATTTAGCAGCTGTGCGTCATAAAATTTACTTAAATACGCTGCTGCCATGAAATCTTCTTCCTGCGCTTGCATTAATCTATTGGTATCCGAACGCAACCCGTGCATTAAGGCAGTCGCGCACTTTACGTGTTGATTAATACTACTATCAAACTGTAGTAATCCTGCTTGCAGATACTGAGTAAAAATCGTTGCTGTTGCTCGTACAGAAGGACGGATATCGGCAAATTCTGACTTGAGGTCACTTTGCAAACTGTGATGGTCTATGACTGCCATCAATGGTATACCCGCTTGTACCACTGTTGGAACTAACTGAGATGTTGTTCCCTGGTTATCTATGAGCACAAAGCCTTGATAGAACGACAAGTCCTTAGTTTTCAGGGTTTGCAGTGTCCAGCGTTGTGCGGGTAAACCTGTCAGCTTAACCAAAGCGATGTTCTCTTGATGGCTTAAAGTCCCTGCGTAAATGATGTCACATTTTATATCATACTGCTGAGCTATCAACTGGTATGCCCATGCTGAAGACAGAGCATCAGGGTCAGGAAAATCTTGAAGAATTACGATTTGACGTTCTTGTCTGTGTGCGAGAAGTAGATTACGCAACTCCTCAACTCTCTGACCAGTCGTAAAATTGACACGTTGACCTACAGCGTTACTCCCTTCCGCAGTCAATGTTGTAGTTGACTGCTTATTGGGTGGAACTTCAATGCCATCTCTATCGTCATCATCACCGTCATCGGAAACTGGATCTGTTGTCAACGGGTAACTTTCGTATTGAGTCCGGGAAGAATTAAATTCCATATTTAACGTTTTTTTGATTTTGAGGCTCCTTTTTTATAGATAAAGGGGGCAGGTGCTTATTAACGACCTCTGCCGGACATTTCGATCTTCGCAAAAATTTCGAGGGCTGACAATATATCTGTCAGTCTATTTTTTGTCAAGAGAATTTTATAAATAATTGTGGCGAAACTCCTCTCACTTCTACCTCATTAATTCGGTAGATTTTAGAGCACCCTGCTTGCATTTAGAACAACATATGTTATAGTAACAAAGACGCTGAAGAGCTTCCAGAAACTAAGGTAGGCTACTCTGTTAGCTCAGGGCGGAAAGCTCAGACAAGTCAAAAACTAGCGAAGCTCCAAGCTAGGGCAATGATATAAATACTCAATGATGACCCGCTTATTGTTAGTTAAGCAGGTTTTGTCAGAGACCTATAACATATTTTTGCCATTCTTGATGCATTCCACTTTTGAGATGTTTGCTGACTTCAAAGTACAAACTACTGTAAGGTCGGCGGGGTAAATGACGTAAAGTCATGTGAGCCTCACTAGGAGTTCGATTACCCTTGTTAACATTGCAACGGACACAGGCAGTAACAATATTCTCCCAAGTATCGCCTCCCCCACGCGATCGCGGTAGAACATGGTCTAAGGTTAAATCATCGCCCGTATAGCCGCAGTATTGACAGGTGTGACCGTCTCTATGAAGTAAATTCCGACGGGTGAGAGGGATTTCCTTGTAAGGAACGCGCACATAGTGCCGTAACCTAATAACCGTGGGCAGTGGAAAATCGAAGTAGAGTTGCTTATTGTTGAACTCAACCCGCTCGGCTTTGCCCTTAATCAACAAGACCACAGCTCGACGCCAGCTCGTGATATTGAGCGGTTCGTAAGAGGCGTTTAGAACTAGAACCTTCCCCATTGATAAACGCTCAAGCTATTAATTTTACATATATTAACACGAATTTATCCATCTTGGATGATGAGGATAAATTATACTTCTTTCAAAAGCTAGAAAGAAATGGAGACATTAGTCAACAGTTTTTAGCAACTCTTTACGTTAAGTGAGGGTGTGGGGTGTGGGGGAAGAAATAATAGTAATCGGCGCATCAGTGAAAAGAGAGAAACCCGGTATCTTAGAGATACCGGGTTTCTGGGGGGTCGCAATGTTTACAAATATGAGGAGGATTGCTATAGTCCTAATACTCTACACCTACGCCCAAACAAAGGTTAAACTAGCAGATTAATCGTGTTGGCTTGCAGTAGTAGGGATAGTACTGAAAGCCAGAAAGTGGTGTAGGAGTTAAGATGTTAAGCCACGAAAGAAGCGCTAGTTTAGCTGCCAATCAGAAATATGATCATTATGCTTGGATGTCTCAACGTGCTTGGGTGGAAATTGATTTAGAAGCATTGTCATACAATACTCAGCAGCTTGTAAAGTTATTATCACCACCCACGCAGTTAATGGCGGTGGTAAAAGCAGATGCTTACGGACATGGAGCAGTGACAGTCGCCCAGACAGTGTTAGAATCGGGAGCTAGTTGGTTAGGAGTTGCTACAGTTCCAGAAGGAATTGAATTACGCGAAGCAGGGATTGAAGCACCAATTTTGATATTGGGTGCAACCCATACTCAAGAACAAATTCAAGCTATTGCTCATTGGAACCTTCAACCAACACTTACCAATCCCAAGCAAGCCCTGGTATTTTCTAATACCCTAGAATCTATTAACTCTGGTTCGACCTTACCCGTACACATTAAATTAGATACGGGAATGTCCAGATTGGGAACAGATTGGCGAGAGGCGGCGGAATTTGTCCAACTCGTACATCGTTTACCCCATCTTTCCATAAAAAGTGTTTATTCTCACTTAGCAACAGCAGATAGCCCAGATCAAACGATGCTCAAACAGCAGCAGCAAAGATTTGAGCAGGCGATCGCTCAAATCAGAGAAGTGGGAATAGAACCACCTAGCTTGCACTTAGCAAATTCAGCAGCAACCCTGACTGATAGAGAATTGCATTACGATATAGTACGTGTGGGATTAGCTATCTACGGACTCTACCCAGCTCCTCATTTGCAATCTCAGATAAACCTGAAACCAGTTTTGCAAGTGAAAGCACGAATCACCCAAGTAAAAACCATTGCTGCTGGAACAGGTGTGAGCTACAATCACAGCTTCATTGCTCCACGGGAACTTCGTGTAGCGGTTGTAGGAATTGGTTATGCTGATGGAATTCCTCGCAATCTTTCTAATCAAATGCAAGTGTTGATTCGCGGTCAGCGAGTTGCACAAATTGGAGCAATCACAATGGATCAATTGATGCTCGACGTAAGTGCATTTCCAGACATACAAGAAGGCGAAGTTGTGACCATCTTAGGAAAAGAAGGACAAGAACATATCTCTGCTGACGATTGGGCTACTCAATTGAACACCATCTCATGGGAAATTCTTTGCGGGTTCAAGCATCGCTTACCTCGTGTAGCGTTGGATAGTAGATAGTAGGTAATGGATAGTGGATAGAGAGCAACTCACAACTAACCACTATCCACTAACAACTAACAATTTGCTGTTGCCATCAACTATTTATTGTGCTACCATATATTTCTGATGCGGATGTGGCGGAATTGGCAGACGCGCTAGATTTAGGTTCTAGTACCGCAAGGTGTGAAGGTTCAAGTCCTTTCATCCGCACTTTAAAGAAATTTGATGAAAAGCTTTATTAAAGCTTTAGCCTCAGCCCTCAGTAAAGATGATGGGGTTTTTACTCGCACTGCTGATGGCGAATAGCTGACTGTTAAATGCTTACGATTGCTGAATAACTATTATAAGAGCTGAATGGCAACAAGCTGAGGCAACACTGCGTCAAAGCGAACAAAAGTTTACCGGGTGCATTTCAATATAGTTTAGATCAGCTACAAAGCTAAGGTAGACATTGGCTACAACAAAAGAATCGTATCTTTGTTGCATCATCGTCGCCATTTCCACCCCCAATACTGCAAGAGATAGCGATGCAGTAGAAACTCGGTTTCTTTAAGAAACCGGGTTTCTGGGAGGTCAGACAAGTATTGTGATTTACCCCAAATTACAGAGCGGTTACATTTGAGACAACTGCTGTGGAAATGTGTATCCTTTCTTATCAATTTGAACAATTATTAATCCTAATTGCGGGTGCGGATAATTCTTATGACCCAAATTGAAACACTGACTTTTAAAGCCCATATTCTAGTGGTTGATGACCATATCGATCACACCAGGCTCTTAACTCGAATTTTAGCCGAACAAGGCTACAAGGTGAGAGTTTCACCGAATGGAAACCTTGCACTCAATTTTGCCCAGTCGGTTCCCCCTGATTTAATTTTGCTTGATGTCAATATACCAGACATAAATGGCTATGAAATTTGCAAAAAGTTGAAAGCTGACGATCGCACTGTTGATATTCCAGTCATCTTTATGAGTGCGGTAGATGAAGCTATAGATAAAGTAAACGCTTTTACAGTTGGTGGAGTAGACTATATTACAAAACCCTTTGATACTTTAGAAGTTTTAGCACGAATTGAGAATCAATTGCGCCTTCGCAAACTTCAATTACAATTAGTAGAACAGAATAAACTACTACATAAATATCTTGATTCTAGACGACATGCAGAGGTTGAGATTCGTCTGTTATTAGCAGCTACTCAAGCAATCAGTCGTTGTGATGATATTCACTCAGCATTACAAGCTGTTTTGCAGATAGTTTGTAAGACAATTCAATGGGATTATGGAGAGGGCTGGGTTCCTGATGATGATAATAAAGCTTTAGTGTGCAGCCAAGGCTGGTATGGTATAGACTCTAGTTTATCAAACTTTATAAATCAAAGCTTAACTATTACTTTTAATCGCAATATTGGATTGCCTGGTAAAATTTGGGCATCTCAGCAACCGGAGTGGATAGAAGATATTTTTCTAGAAAAGGATTTGTTTATTGTTTATCCTAATCTGTCGGAAACTGGGTTAAAATCGGCTTTTGGTATTCCTATTTTACTAGAAAATCAAGTTCTGGCAGTTCTGATATTTTATCAAAGAAAACTTACAAAAAAAAATTCCAGAATTATTGATTTAGTCAGTGCAGTAGCAACACAACTCGCTGCTCTTATTAAACGCAAGCAAACTGAAGAAGTTTTGCGAATTACTCAAGAACGCTATCACAGTATTGTTGAAAACGCTGTTGAAGGGATTTATCAGACTACACCGATCGGAAGGTTTCTCAGTGCTAATTTAGCATTAGCAAAGCTTTATGGCTATGAATCGGCGGAAGAGTTAATGACAAGCCTACAAAATATTGAACAACAGCTTTATGTGGATTCAAAACGGCGACAAGAGTTTGTGGAAGCGATAGAAGAAAACCATGCTGTGATTGGATTTGAGTCTCAGGTCTACCGAAAAGACGGCAGAATTATTTGGATTTCTGAAAGCGCTCGTGCTGTACGGGATTCAAAAGAAAAGCTACTGTACTACGAAGGAACAGTTTCTGATATCACTGCTCGAAAATTAGCTCAGCAACAAACAGAAGAACTGTTATTAAATATCTTACCTCAGCCCATTGCCGAACGCTTACAACAAAAACAGCAGGTGATTGCTGATAGCTTTTCTGATGTGAGTGTGTTGTTTGCCGATTTAGTTGGATTTACTGATTTTGCTTCCACGAAAAATCCAACAGAAATTATACAAATTCTCAATCAAATTTTTAGCGAATTTGACCAATTATCTAAAAAATATAACTTAGAAAAAATTAAAACAATCGGGGATGCTTACATGGTGGTTGGAGGGTTACCGCTACCTCGCTTAGACCACACTAGGGATATTTGCCATATGGCGTTAGATATGCACGCTGCTCTTGCTAGGTTTAACTCTCAAACTCAAGAAAATTTCCGTCTCCGTATAGGAATCAATGTAGGTCCGGTGGTAGCTGGAGTGATTGGTTTGACCAAATTTATCTATGATTTGTGGGGAGATAGTGTCAATGTAGCCTCTCGTATGGAATCGACGGGTATCCCAGGTGAAACTCAGGTGACAGCAACTGTTTACGAACGGCTCAAAGACCAGTTTCTGTTTGAAGAACGAGGTTCAGTCTTTGTCAAAGGTAAGGGAGAAATGACGACCTATTTTCTGAGGGGTCGAAATTCATCAGGGGTATAGGGATATTCAAAATTTGTCACTTTCTTGTTTTAACTTAGTCTTAATCATTTATACTTTTGATACAGGAAAACACACGCTTAAAGCTAAAACCACTTTAATAGATGATAGCAGTGTTAACTTTTATTTCGTATAAACTTCCACTTTGCAACTTTTACTAACTGAATTTAGATGATTACTGACAAATACGCCCGATAGAGTATATAACAGACAGTGGCACTATTCTATGGTGAGGGTTTATTCATGTAGAAGTTACACGCTATGCAAGTAGAAATACTGATTTTTAAGCCATCTTTACCTTGAACTTTCCCCATCTTGGGAAACCGTATTATACTTAAGGACAAGTACTGACAACAGCAAGTGACAACTTGTAAATACAAACAGTATTATCTCGGTTACCGTCACACTACGTTGACTTAAAGGTAAGTGACTTTATCTAGTCTTTACATTTTTTTTACTTGACGTGTAGAAATGTCTGCTAATCTCAGTAGGAGTTAGTAAATTTTACTGCAATTAACCCATTTGCTGAGATTGTTTTCCTCTTAAGAGAAGGGTGCTGCTGCCAAGTTTCTCACAATCTAAGGGTTGAATTTTTGTATCTTTGGTAACAAAAACTTCGATCTGCTGTTTTGGACTGTGGGAAAGCTTTGCAACTAATTAGCTCACACCTGTTGAATTTAGCCATAATTAAGCAAAATGAGCACAACTCCTTTAGGTAGCTACAAGTTTGCCCAAAAACTACACCCCCTATCTCTATTAGCACAACTCACGAGTCGGCGTGCTACAGGTTATTTACAAGTACTCACAGAGAATATTCGTTGGTCAATCTATCTAGAGGACGGTAAGCTTATATATACCTCTTCGGATAAAATGTTTGAGCGGCTTGAAAATCATTTAGTTCACTTGAGTCAGCAAATAACCACTCTTAACAATTCTATCCTCATGCAGGTAAGACTGATATTTGAAGCAAAGGAGGAGAATCAGTCTATACCTGTACCAGATTATCAAGCTATTTGCTGGTTAGTCGAGGAGGAATATCTTACCCGTCCTCAAGCTGCGGTTTTAATAGACAAAATAGCGAAAGAGGTGCTAGAAGCATTTCTGGCGTTAAAACAAGGGCACTATGAATTTAAGAGTCAATCTCCTTTGGACGAACTTCCGAAGTTCTGTCGTTTGGACTTACGATTACTCGTTGAACACTGTCAGAAGCAGTTAAGAAATAGGCAACACACTCAACCCAGTGTTACCCCAGAAGTCAATTCTCAGGTTTTGCGATCGCCACAAGTATCTCAAAATCCGCAACAGGAACAATCATTACAAGTTAAAGTATCGGAAGAATTTCCGAAACCAACTCAATTTGAGAAACATAACTTTAATGATAACAAAGTTTTTCAACAATCGATTAGCAAAAGTACATATACGGTGGCTTGCATTGATGATAGTCCAACGATGTTAAATTCTATCAAAAACTATTTAGATGAAAGCACATTTTCAGTGGTTACGATTAATGATCCAGTCAAAGCATTGATGCAAATTCTACGTAGTAAACCAGACATCATATTACTAGATGTAGAAATGCCAAATTTGGATGGATATGAGTTATGTTCTTTGTTGCGGAGACATTCAGCATTCAAAAATATCCCGATTATTATGGTGACTGGGAGAACAGGATTTATAGACCGAGCCAAAGCGAAAATGGTGAGAGCATCAGGTTATTTGACAAAGCCTTTTTCCCAATCGGATTTGTTAAAAATGGTGTTTAAACATATTGGAATTTGAGAATGAAAATAGGTTTGTTTGTTCAAGTAAGTTTCGTTTAGTTGTTTGAGGAGATTTAGGGGTGAGTATTACTTTGTTAGGTACAATTCTAGTGGTCGAAGATTCTCCAAGTGAATTGGAACTCATAAGCCATTATCTAAAAGAGAGTGGTTATAACGTTATTAAAGCAAGTGGTGCAAAAGAAGCTTTGGAAAAAGCTCTGACGGAAAACCCAGATGTTATAGTGACTGATGTCGTGATGCCTGGAATGAGTGGTTTTGAGTTGTGTCGGTCTTTGAAAAGAAATCCGGTAACTCAGCAAGTGCCGATCGTGATTTGCAGTTCTAAGAATCAAGAAATTGACCGATTGTGGGCAATGAGACAAGGTGCAGATGCCTACGTGACTAAACCGTACACCCGCGAACAGCTTTTGCGGGCTATCAAATCTGTGGCTACTTAAATTATAATGGATACTTCTAAAGTAACGCTAATTACAAAAGCACATCAACAGAACTTGGGAGATGGTTATCTCAAGTTTCAGTTAAACAGGCATACCTCTGCTGTTCTACCAATTAAACAAACGCAAGAAGTTGTTGTGGTGTCAGTGGAGGCAATAACATCAATGCCAAATATGCCTGCTTGTATATTAGGATTAATGAATTGGCGAAGTCGCATAATTTGGGCAGTCAATTTGCCCAAAATGTTTAATCTTGAATATCAAGAGGGCAGACTCCGCCAGTATAACGTCATGATTGTTCGGGTAGATTCAATAGTCTTAGGTTTGGTTGTACAAGAAATACAAGGTACGACCAGATTTTGGACCGATGATATCCGCTCTCCTGTGGGACAAGTGGCATCTAGTTTAATACCCTATTTGCGCGGCTGTGTAATTCAAGAAAAAGAAATGTTACTGGTGTTAGATGCACAAGCGATTGTGCAATCTTCTATTCTCCGCAACGATTAAGGTGCATTACTAAAAAAACTGTTTTTTAGTGTGTTTGTATTCACCACCTCAGGAGAAATTTCAAATATGTTTAATAAAACAAATACTCCTAAAAGTATCGATGATGATCAAACTCAAAGCAAGAATGGTACATCCCATTCTCCTGAAAAAATTGATAATGTATTACAACTGTATCAAGAATCGAAAATTGGCTCTGCTCCTCATTCTAGCTTGAGTGGTACAGCAATTTTTAAACGGCTGAATTTACGTACAAAAGCTATAGTACTTGCAGTTGCTCTTGGAACTATGCCAGTATTAATAGTAGGTACGATAGTAGGTACGGTATCTTATCAAGTAGCCAGTGTAACGACTTCTCAGAAAATTTCTCAAGCACAACAAGCTGAAACTACTGTGTTGGCAGATAAAGTTAATCGTTTTATTTTAGAACGATTGGCATTGACTATAGTACTCGGAACAGTATTATCTGCAGTGGCGGTGACTGCGATCGCAGTGATTTTAGCCAAACGCGCCACAGAACCACTCCTGAAGGCGACAGCAGCAGTAACAAAATTGGGGAAAGGCGAACTCAGCACCCGTCTGGATGTTTATTCAGAAGATGAGTTTGGTGTCTTGAGTGCCAATATTAACCAAATGGCGGCGCAGTTACAAGGCTTAGTAAAAAAACAGGAGCAAGACGCTGAGAGAGCTACAGTTCTGGCTGAAATTACCCTGAAAACTCGTAGAAGCCTGGAAATTGAAGATATTTACAAAACAGCAGTCCGGGAAGTTCGTCAGGCTATGAAAACGGACAGAGTAGTCATATACCACTTTAATCCAGAAACTTTAGATGGGGACGTTATTGCTGAATCGGTAACAGCTGGGTTACCAAGAATGTTAGGTGTACAAATCGACGATCCTTGCTTCAGAGAACGTCATGTCCAAACCTATAAAGATGGTCGAGTGCGGGCAATATCTAACATCTATCAAGACCTCAATCTTAGCAATGCCGATTGTTACGTTAAGATGTTGGAAAAATTTGCAGTCAAGGCAAATCTAATTGCACCAGTGATTACCAATGGGGAATTGGTAGCCTTAATGATTGCCCATCATTGCGACAGTCCCCGCGTTTGGCAACAGTCTGAAATTGATTTGTTTAAACAGCTAGCCATTCAAGTAGGCTATGCTTTAGAACAAGCACAACTTTTAGAAGAAGTCGAAAAAGCAAGAGCGATCGCAGAACGCTCTTCTGAAGACGAACGCCACCAAAAAGAAGCATTGCAAATGCAGCTTTTAGAACTGCTGAGTGAAGTAGAAGGTGCAGCAGGTGGAGACTTGACAGTACGCGCTGAGGTGACGGCGGGGGAAATTGGTACCGTCGCTGATTTCTTCAACTCTATTGTTGAAAGCTTGCGCGACATTGTCACTCAAGTCAAACAAGCTGCTAACCAGGTCAATGAAGCCATTGGCGATAACGAACAAGCCATCCGCCAACTCGCCAACGAAGCACTGGCTCAAGCTTCAGAAATCAATCGCACCCTTGATGCTGTCGATAACATGACACATTCGATTCAAGCGGTCGCCGCCAGTGCTCAACAAGCAGCTACAGTCGCCAACACGGCGGCTCACACTGCTAAAAAAAGCGGGATAGCAATGGATATGACTGTGCAAAACATCTTGCATTTGCGGGAAACTGTGGGTGAAACCGCCAAAAAAGTCAAGCGATTGGGAGAATCAACCCAACAAATCTCCCGTGTGGTGGCTTTGATCAATCAGATTTCCATGCAAACCAACTTGTTAGCTATCAACGCTGGTATTGAAGCAGCCCGTGCGGGAGAAGAAGGACAAGGTTTTGCAGTCGTAGCGGAGGAGGTAGGGGAACTCGCCGCCCGAAGTGCGTCGGCGACAGAAGAAATTGAACAAATTGTTGAAAGAATCCAACGTGAAACCACGGAAGTCGTTCAGGCGATGGAACTCGGAACTACTCAGGTTGTGGAAAGTACGAAGATTGTGGAAGATGCTAAACAAAATCTGTCGGAGATATTAGACATCTCGCGACAAATAGACTTGTTAGTGCAATCAATTTCCCAAGCAACAGCCTCTCAGGTAGAAACATCCTATAACGTCAGTCAGTTGATGAAAGACATTGCGGCTTCCTCTCAACGTACCAGTGCTTCTTCAAATCAAGTTGTTCAATCTTTACAAGAAACTGTGGAGATATCCCAACAGTTGCAAGACACTGTTGGTACCTTTAAGGTGAGTTAACGTTAATTGCTAATTGCCCAAAAGCTAATCGTATCTTCTGCCATTAGCGATTAGTCATTAGCCATTAACTATTAGCCATTAGCCATTAGCAGCAAATATGTCACACGACAAAGAATTAGAAATCCAGATGCAATTTCTGGAGGAAGCGAAAGATTATCTCAATACCTTGGAAGGGGTATTGTTGGAACTAAATGCTAGCAATCGCATTTCTCTAGAAAAAATTAATGCCGCACTAAGAGCTGCTCATTCTATAAAAGGTGGGGCGGGGATGATGGGATTTCGCTCTCTGAGCGATTTAGCCCACCGTCTAGAAGATTCCTTTAAGGTATTAAAAACCCGCAAAAGTTCCCTAGAAATTGACACGGAGTTACAAACTTTACTGCTATCAGCAATAGACTGGTTGCGTCAGATAGTAGAATTGCTTTCAGTTGGCGGCGAGATAGAAGAAGAATGGTTGAGCACCTTCTGTTACCCAATTTTTGACGAATTGCACCAGCGTTTGGGCGACCCTACTCCCGAAGACGCCACAACAATGCTGTCTCCAGAAGATGGACAAGACATCATACCGTTGCTATTTGAAACAGAAGTGGAAGGGTGTTTGCAGCGTTTAGAGTCAGTTCTGGCAGATAGTACACAACCTTGCTTAAAAGAAGAAGTTGCGATTATGGCTGCTGAATTGGGGGGCTTGGGCGAAATGCTCCAACTTTCAGCTTTTACCCAACTTTGCCAATCCATCACAAACCACATAGATTCAGCTGAAGTCACACAAGTAGAAACAGTGGCTCGTGCTTCTTTGGACGCATGGCGGCGATCGCAAGCTTTAGTGCTAACAAATCAACTAGATAACTTACCAACAGAAATTCACCTAGAAGATTTGGTCGTCGAAGCCGCAACCTTTGTTCCAACGGAAATGCTAGCCGAAGCAGTCATAACGCCAGAGCTAGAAACAGAAGTTGTCGAAACAGGGGAATTGCAGTCTGAAGATGAAGAAACTTGGCTGGATCGCGAACTTATTGCAGCTGATTTTGAAGCTTTAGAAGCAGCTTTTGCTGAAGAGAGCAAAGCGGCTGTTGAAAGCTCAGAAACAGATACAGTTATTCCTAGACAAATACCCACACCAAATTATAAATTTGTCGAGCGCAAAGCTGAGCAAACTGTTAGTAGCACGAAGGCTGAAACTCAGGAAAATACAGTCCGAGTTCCCAGCAAGCAACTCGAACAAATTAATGATTTGTTTGGTGAGTTAATTATTCAACGTAACGGAATGAATTTGCAACTCGAAAGGTTACGCAAACTCATTCGTCATCTGAACCAACGAGTGCAAATTTTAGAGCGTGAAAATCAGCAACTCCGTACAACATACGATAAAATAGCGACTCAATCCGTGGTGTCTTCTGGTGTTCCAATGTTGGCGTTAGAATCTGGGGATCGTGAGGAAAATATCGCCACACCTGAGGAGAATAACCAGATACAAGACATGGAAGGAAAGTTTGATTCGTTAGAAATGGATAGATATAACGAATTAAACCTGCTATCCCAAGAAGTGATGGAAACGATTGTTCAAGTGCAAGAGGTGACAACTGATATTCAACTCAGCATTGACGATACAGACCAATTTGCTCGCAAACTTACCAAAACATCCAAACAGTTGCAGAGAAAGCTGACACAAGTCAGGATGCGTCCTCTATCTGATGTTGTAGACCGTTTTCCCAGAGCTTTACGCGACTTGTGCGTCGAGTATGGCAAAAATGTACAGCTAAAAATAGAAGGTTCTGGTACGTTAATTGAACGTAATATATTAGACGCATTGAATGAGCCTCTCATGCACTTGGTGCGGAACGCCTTTGACCACGGAATTGAAGACCCAGTCACACGCCAAGCCTGTGGGAAACCCGAACAAGGCTTAATTGAAATCAAAGCTACTCACCAAGGTAACCGCACAGTTATTACTATTAGAGATGATGGACGTGGTATTTCATTAGATAAAATACGCGCCCGTGCGATCGCAATGGGATTAGAACCGACCCTGTTAGCGCAAGCCACAGACGAAGAATTGCTATCGCTCATTTTTGAGCCCGGTTTTAGCACCTCTGACCAAGTGACCACCCTATCCGGGCGTGGTGTTGGAATGGATGTTGTTCGCAGCAATCTCAAACTCGTTAGAGGTGATGTCAAAGTTGATACAAAATTGGGTTATGGAACAACCTTCACACTGTCAGTACCATTTACACTCTCGGTAGCACGAGTTCTGTTGGTAGAAAGCAATCGGATGCTCTTAGCATTTCCCACTGATGTGGTGTCGGAAATCTTCTTATTGCAGGAAGAGCAGGTTTTCCCAATGGCTACCAGCGAAGTCCTGAATTGGCAGGGAACTATGCTATCCTTAATCCGGCTTGGTCGCCATCTAGAGTTTAATTGTCCCCGTTACGACAATCCTACCTTGGAAACTCCCCCTGCAATTAATGCCGCTAGTGTCCTGATTGTCAACCAAGGAAATCAACCAGTAGCAGTACAAGTTGATCGTTGCTGGGGCGAACAAGAAGTTGCTATCCGTCGAGTTGAAGGAAATATACCTTTGCCCGATGGCTTCAGTAACTGTACGATTCTAGGTGATGGTCGCGTAGTGCCACTTGTGAATGCAAACGAATTGCTCTACTGGATTGCGACTAATCAGCGGGTACCAAAAACCAATCAACTACAATCAGCAAGATTAAAGACTGTTTTCCTCACACCATCTGAGGAAAAACAGCTAGCACTTCCAGAAAATTACAAAGGTACGATTTTGATTGTCGATGACTCAATCAACGTCCGGCGCTTTTTAGCTTTGACTCTTGAAAAAGGAGGATATCAAGTCGAACAAGCCAAAGATGGTCAAGATGCTTTGGACAAACTTCAAAATGGTTTGAAGGTTAATGCTGTCATTTGCGACATCGAAATGCCTCGCGTTGATGGTTATGGATTTTTAGGTCGTGTTAAATCCAACACTGACTTTAAAGATATACCAGTCGCTATGCTCACCTCTCGCAGTAGCGATAAGCATCGCCAACTTGCAATACAGTTGGGAGCACGGGCTTACTTCTCTAAACCTTATAACGAACAAGAATTACTTAAAACCCTTGATGAAATGATCTTCCCTCTAGCAGGAGCCACGAAAGGCTAACTTTGAAATTCAAAACTCTTAACTTTTGACCTATAGTCATTAAAAAAAATTACATCTTAAATGTTTCACAGATGTAGAGACTAGCTATAAATAGTCTTTACAATGATTGCTGTCGTTGTAGATTTTCCGAGCAGAACCGTATTGATTCAAAGATTAGAGATTTCCAAATAAAAAAAAGTCTTCAAATTTCTCTTGTGGTACGTCTGTCTCAGACGTTAGTGCGCCCTCATACGGTTCAATACTGCTCGAATCAGCGAAAATTAGAAACCCGGTAACTCCTGCGATACTGGGTTTCTTTTTTTTTAGAGACTTCTAAGAAATAAATTAATCATCCTTGTGGAGTGGGCGTCCTCCAGGCTGTGTACTTTGAGCCTTTGTAGAGGGTAAAAATTCATGCTCAATACGTGGTAGCTCTTTGGGCAAAAACCTATGCTATGTAGACTTTGCGTTGGCACGAACACAAAAGTTGCATAAACCACAAACGGGGAAATTACCTCCAAATCAACACCCTAGGCGTCCTCGCTCCCCCCGATCCTGACGGGCAAGATGCCCGTACCACAAGAAATATTGTCCCAATACGGTTCGGATAAGCCGGAATAAAAACCGGGTTTTTGGTAACGCGAATAAACCTGAACCGACAAGTATTGAGAATGGTGCAAGATTTTAGTGTAGAAAGAGAAGAGTAAACTATATCATAAGTTCAGTCGATTTGTTGTCATTTGAAATATCAATTTTGAGAGTTTAACAAAGGTTTTACAAAAAAAATAACTTAAATTCACTTTGATTTTGTTTCCTAGAAGCATATTTTGGCAATTATTAAATATAAACAAAAGAATAAAACTTGATTGTTTTCATTGGATATTGGGGTGTAGTATTAAAAATTATGCAGTCTACCTTTTTCTTTCAAGATAAGAAATATAGTGATGGTTAACAGATTGAATCGCACTCATAAAGGTAAAAATTTAAATCAGCCCCAATTGTCCTCTAATAATTTTGGGAGACGATTAATTCAATTAAATTCTACGACTACTAAAAAAGAAATATGGGCATTCCTAATGCAAAAATTTTATAATCTTCCTATTAGCCGAAAATATTTAATAGCTTTAGTGACTTCTGAATTGGTATCCGTTTTAGGAATAGGTCTTGGGGCTATTTTAATTATGATTATCAGCTTGCAAAATCAACTGCGAGAACAAGCCAAGGCAGAGCTTACGGTTACAGATATTAATTATGATATCAAAATCAATCAAATGGGGTCTGATTTTCGCAGGCAAGCAGATAATGCAGCAGTTATTAGAGCAGCGACAGCTTATAATTCAGGACAGACTATAAGTACGGATTTAAAAAATCAAGTTAAACAGCTTCTCGAAAACGAAGTTCAGGCTCATAAAATCGAGTATGCGACTTTAGTAGGTAAAGATTTAAAAATTATTATTAATGCTAATACTAACCGGGAAGGGGAAGTTTTCAATCCCAATAACTTAGTTCAAGAGGTATTTAAGAATCACAAACAAATTAAAGCTAGTCGTATTGTTAGTTGGTCGGAGTTGAGTAAAGAATCACCACATTTACCGAAAGGTTTTAGAAATCAAGATGCTTTAATTCGTTATACGGTTACACCTGTTAAAGAACTAGCAACACAAACAGTTATTGGTGCTTTAGTATCTGGAGACATTGTTAATAGAAAAGAACCCATTGTCAGAGAAACTTTGCAAGCAACTAGAGGTGGCTACAGTGCTGTTTACCTTCGCCAACTTAACGGGTCATTTGCCTTAGCTACATCTCTACTAAATCAAGGTGATTCTGAAAATTTAGATAAAGCTCAATATAATATAGAATTACCAAAACAAGAAGGCATATCCTTACTCAAAGAGGCTGCAAAAGCACAAGGGACAGCAGTTAGTAGGCGCATGGTTATAAATAACCACACTTATACGATCGCAGCCAAGTCTCTACCGAATACAATCATACAACAAGCAGATGAACCTAAAATTGTTTTTGACAAACAACCTGTTGCTATTTTGGTGCGGGGAACTCCAGAAACTGTATTGAATAATTTACTAACACAAAGTTTAGCTGAAAAAGCATTCACAGTTCTGATAGCGTTAATTATCACATTGTTCTGGGTGGTTATACTCCGGAATACAATTATCAGACCTATTGAGAATCTCCAGCACTCAGCCAAGAAATTTGCAGCGGGCGATCGCTCTTCTCGCACTAAAGTTTTTGCTACTGATGAAATAGGACAATTAGCAACTAGTTTCAACACAATAGCGGATGACATAACAAAACAAATCCGCTCCAAAGAAAATCAAGCGAGACTAGCCCTACAACTAAATGAAATTACTGCTGCGGTCCGTGAATCACTAGATATCAAAACCATCTTAAAAGCAGCCGTATCAACAACACGAGAAGTCCTACAAGCTGAGCGAGTCATTGTTTATCTTTTCAACAAAACCTACCAAGATGAAATGATGACTGAATCTGTCACTCAATCTTGTCCATCAGCTCTAGGTACAAACGTGAGTGATTTCTACAGTGCTCAAGAATTTGAAATAGATAGTGTGAGATCTGTTGAAAACATTTACAAAGATTCATGGAGTCAGCAATATCTCCAGCAGCTCGAGCAGTTAGCGGTCAAAGCATATTTACATACACCCATTTTCCTTAACAAAAAGCTGCATGGCGTCTTGGTCGCTCATCAGTGTTCGGATTATCGCCAGTGGAAAGATATAGAAATTCATGTGTTCAAACAGGTAGCGATTCAAGTGGGCTATTCTCTAGAGCAAGCAGAATTGCTCAAACACATAGACGAAGGTCGTCAAACTGCTGAAACAGTCTCCATCACAGAACGACAACAGAAAGAAATTTTGCAAACGCAGCTTTTAGAACTGCTAAATGATGTAGAAGAAGTAGCCAGTGGAAACCTGACTGTACGTACTGAAGTGACACCGGGGGAAATTGGTACCGTCGCTGACTTCTTCAACTCTATTGTTGAAAGCTTGCGCGACATTGTCACTCAAGTCAAACAAACTGCTAACCAAGTCAACGAAGCCATTGGCGATAACGAACAAGCCATTCACCAACTCGCCAATGAAGCACTGGCTCAAGCTTCAGAAATCAACCGCACCCTTGATGCTGTCGATAATATGACACATTCGATTCAAGCGGTCGCCGCTAGTGCTCAACAAGCAGCTACAGTCGCCAACACGGCGGCTCACACTGCTAAAAAAAGCGGGATAGCAATGGATATGACTGTGCAAAACATCTTGCATTTGCGGGAAACTGTGGGTGAAACCGCCAAAAAAGTCAAGCGATTGGGAGAATCAACCCAACAAATCTCCCGTGTGGTGGCTTTGATCAATCAGATTTCCATGCAAACCAACTTGTTAGCTATCAACGCTGGTATTGAAGCAGCCCGTGCGGGAGAAGAAGGACAAGGTTTTGCAGTCGTAGCGGAGGAGGTAGGGGAACTCGCCGCCCGAAGTGCGTCGGCGACAGAAGAAATTGAACAAATTGTTGAAAGAATCCAACGTGAAACCACGGAAGTCGTTCAGGCGATGGAACTCGGAACTACTCAGGTTGTGGAAAGTACGAAGATTGTGGAAGATGCTAAACAAAATCTGTCGGAGATATTAGACATCTCGCGACAAATAGACTTGTTAGTGCAATCAATTTCCCAAGCAACAGCCTCTCAGGTAGAAACATCCTATAACGTCAGTCAGTTGATGAAAGACATTGCGGCTTCCTCTCAACGTACCAGTGCTTCTTCAAATCAAGTTGTTCAATCTTTACAAGAAACTGTGGAGATATCCCAACAGTTGCAAGACACTGTTGGTACCTTCAAGGTGTAACGAAAAATTTGTACCTAAGTATAAATATTTAGGTAATCTTGGACTGGGAAAAAAGTAAGATGACTTATTTAGAAAACCACAGAGACGCAGAGGACACAGAGATGAGAGTTGGAGAGATAATGGTATTTTTAGAGCGTGTTGGGAGTAGCTTAACTGAGCAGTATTGGCATGATTATTATTTTTAATAACCGTAAAATCCGAGTCAGGGAAAACCGATATAAAGGCGGAAAATCTTTGGCTCTTTTTCCGTATAATCTTACGTAGTATATGTGTTTCAATATACATTTTTTTTGATAAAGCTATTGTAAATTGATACAAATACATACGCAAAGTGGGTGGCTAATGGCTAATGGCTTTTTTTTCCATTAGCAATTAGCTATTAACTATTAGCAATCTTAACGAGTTTTTACATTCCCTCTAAAATTGCTATAGGTTTTGCTTGTTTTAGTACACAAAATCAGGG
Organism: Scytonema sp. PMC 1070.18; assembly: GCA_035967975.1. GTDB lineage: Bacteria > Cyanobacteriota > Cyanobacteriia > Cyanobacteriales > Nostocaceae > Scytonema. The sequence continues at coordinate 60,773 of JAWQFQ010000013.1, read as the reverse complement.
TGTTTTGTTTATGATTGATAGGTTTCAACGCAATAAGAAAGTAAAACTTGTAGGGTTAAAAAATTCTAAATCGGAATTTCATACGAAAACCTTGCTTAGTAGCAAAGCAAATCATCAAAAAAATCAAAATTTCCTGTTAAATTTTTATGACAATCTTCCTATTACTCAAAAATATCTGCTTAATATAATCAGCTTTGCATTCTTCTCGATTTTTGGATTGTGTATTGGTGGTACCTTAATTTTAAACAAAACTTTGCAGTCTCAAGTACTGACACAAGCAAAATCAAAGTTGACGGTATTAAGTATTAATTACAATATCAAAGCCAATCAAACAAGTGCTATTTTTCGCAGTTTAGCAGTTAATCCTGTAGTTGTTGACGCAGTCATAACTTATAATGCTGGTCAAAACCTAAGAATTTCTTTACAAGAGGAAATCAAGAATCTTCTTGAGAATGAAGTTCAAGTTAGTCAAATAGAGTCTGCTATTCTAGTTAGTAAAGATTTTAAAATCATCGCTAGTCATACTTCTAAGAACCAAAATAAAATCTTTAATCCTGATAATTTAGTGAGTGAGGTACTGAGTAATGCTAAACCGATAAAAGCTAGTAGTATTCTCAAATGGTCTGACTTGAATAAAGATGTATTGCTGCTACCAAACGATTTTAAAAATCAAGATGCTTTGATTCGTTATACAGTCACACCTGTTATAGATAAAACGACACAGACAGTTCTTGGGGCTTTAGTTTCCGGAGACGTTGTTGATGGTAAGAAGACAATGATGAGGGAAACCTTAGAGGCTGTTGGTGGTGGTTACAGTGCTATTTATTTACGCAAACTAACAGGCGAATTCGCTCTAGCAACATCTTTAAATCAAGGTCAATCTCAGGATTTAAATAAAGCTACCCAGAATTTTACTTTACCTAAAGAAGGTCTATCTTTACTTCAAGCCGCAGCTAAGTCTCCTCAAGGAAAAGCAGTTACAGGAAAATTGCTTTTAGGTAACCAAACTTATGTGATGGCTGCAAAGGCGATACCCAATAAAATTATTGAAGAAGGCGATACAGAGCGAACAGTTTTTGGCAAACAGCCTGTTGCTATTTTAGTACAAGGTACTCCGGATATAGCTTTTAATAATTTACTGTTAAACAATTGGCAAATAGCAACACTGATAGTTGGCGCAACCTTCGCGGCGATCGCTCTTTGGATACTGATTGTCAAATGGTCAATTATTAAACCAATTCAAAATCTCAAGCAAATAGCTCAAAAGTGTGCTGATGGTGACACTTTTTCTAGGGCTGAAGTTTTTGCGAATGATGAAATCGGACAGATCGCTGTTAGTTTTAACACAATGGTAGACAAGATTGCAGAACAAGCAGAACTTCTTCAAAAAATAGAACAAGGTTATTCAACATCTCACGTCCTTTCCTGTGAAGAAGAACAACAAGAAGCTTTGCAAGTGCAGCTGTTGGATCTATTGGAAAATATAGAAGGTGCAGCCCGTGGTGATTTAACAGTACGGGCTGAGGTCACTACAGGGGAGATTGGTACTGTTGCTGACTTTTTTAATGCTATTGTTGAAAATTTGCGAGTTATTGTTACTAAAGTTAAAGCTTCAGTAATGCACGTCAATCAGGCGATTGGTAATCATGAAGGCGCTATTCGTCATTTGGCTGAGGAAGCACTCGCCCAAGCCACAGAAATTGATCGCACTCTTGATGCTGTTAATAACATGACAACCTCTATTCAAGCGGTGGATACTAGCGCCCAACAAGCAGCCACAGTTGCTAACACGGCTGCTCACACTGCTAAAAAGAGTGGAATGGCGATGGATATGACAGTACAAAACATCTTGTATTTGCGTGAAACCATCTCGGAGACGGCTAAAAAAGTCAGGCGCTTAGGAGAATCCACTCAACATATCTCGCGTGTGGTGGCTTTGATTAATCATATTTCCATGCAAACTAACTTGTTAGCCATTAACGCTGGAATTGAAGCATCACGAGCAGGTGAAGATGGTCAAGGTTTTGCGATCGTAGCCGAAGAAGTCGGAGAGCTAGCAGCCCAAAGTGTCGCAGCGACGAAAGAAATTGAACAAATCGTCGAAACAATCCAACTCGAAACCACGGAAGTGGTTCAAGCGATGGAACTGGGAAATACTCAAGTTGTGGAAAGTACGCAAATTGTAGCAGATGCAAAACACAACCTTTGTGAGATTGTGGAAATTTCCCGACAAATTGACTTGTTAGTACAGTCGATTTCTCTCGCAACAGCATCTCAGGTGGAAACATCACAAGCGATCTCTCAGTTAATGAAAGACATCGCTGTTTCCTCACAACGTACCAGTGATTCTTCCAGCAAAATTTTTGAGTCTCTGGTCCAAACTTTACAGATCGCCGAAGAGTTACAGCAAGCTGTCGGTACATTTCAGGTAAACTAGAGCATCGGTACAGAAATCCTAAAAACCCGGTTTTTTCGCAGGTGGTAAACGACAAATTAGTCTTTAAGGGCGACAGAAACCAGGTTTTTGACCCCAACGAGCGAATACTATACCGATGCTCCACAAAAGTAGGGGTTCTCACCCTCCCATATTATTTTTGATAGAATCTGGTTAAGGTAGAATCAGGGAAGATGTTAACGCTATCAGCAATTTCTCTTGGATTGAGCTTGGTAGAATCGTAATCAAACAAGCCAAAAATTACCAACTTATTTGGTAACACTATGCCTAGAAAAGAACAAGGATGGATTACTTTTCAAACCTCAGAGGAGGAGCGGAAAATTCTAGAAGAGTTTTGCCAGCAGTCTCAGCGTACTAAGACAGAAATTTTGCGAGAACTGGTACGCAGTCTCAACCCGCCACCTTCAGCCTCACCATCACAATCAACCCAACGGAGAGAAAAGAATAATGCTGATACTTGGGTAGCTGATATAACTCCTCAAGTAAAAGAAGTTTTGGGTCAGAGAAAACCTCTCAAAGTGAGTTCCCGTAATGTCTTAAAAGGAGTTATTAAAAAAGTTGTTACAGGCTCAGTAAATACTGAAGTCACAATGGAGATTGTTCATAAAGTTGAACTCACTTCAATTATTACTAGAGTATCAGCAGATGATTTAGAATTGGCTGAAGGGCAAGAAGCCTATGCAGTGATAAAATCTAGCGATATTGTTATTGCTAGGGAATAAAGTTCAGTTTAACTAAGCTATCAGCTATCAGCTATTGGCTAATAGCTAATAGCTATCAGCTATCAGCTTTGCTCGGCTAGAGCGGTGTTTGATGAATTTATGAAAAATTCCTTAGTCATGATTGAAAAGGAGTTTTAAGAGGATGTTTGAAAAGTCCTTTCATCAGTAGCAATCATATTCAATAGCACCCATTATCCCCCTTAAAAAGGGTGACCGTTAGAGTATTTTCCCCCCTTTTTAAGGGGGGCTAGGGGGGATCAATAAGTGCCTAAAATCACAGCCAACCACTTTTCAAACAACCTCTAAAGCTGACTGCTGACGGCTAAGGGACTTATACGTTATATGTGCTGATTGGCAATAGCAATTCGCGCATCAGTGTGAAAGGCGAGAAACCCGGTATCTTGAAGATACCGGGTTTCTATGGTTTCGCAATTTTTACTTGTATATCCAGGATTGCTAATATCAAAAATTCTTATCACCATTAGGGATGGTGATGATTATTTTCTAAATGAGAACAGTAAAATTGTCCTCAAGGCGTTTTGCTTCAAGGATTTGAACTTTTACAAGCCCTATGCAAAGGTGAGAAGAATTAAGAAGTTTTGACGAAGGAATTATGTTAGACTCTTTTGTCAAAGGTGATAGGTTATTTCACTTCACACTTACCCCTCTTCAGGTTTGCTTCTACCAAATGTTGCAGCAGATTTATTTTTCCTGCTGAATCCATGCAAACCAATCGATCAAGAGGACGGATTCATGAGTTCAAACGACACGATGACATTTGAGCAGCAGGTAGTTGAATTAACTAACCTAGAGCGAGCCAAGCAAGGTCTTCAACCTCTAAAAGCAAATGCCGAGCTGAACTACACTGCTGATAAGTATGCAGAAGATATGTCAGAACGTGGTGTCTTGAGTCATACAGGAGCAGATGGTTCTAGACCGTGGGATAGAGCAAAAGAAGTTGGCTATGAAGCTCAAGCAATGGGAGAAAACATAGCTGTGGGTCAAAAAACACCCGAAGAGGTCGTGAAGGCTTGGATGAATAGCCCCGGACATCGAGCTAATATCCTCAGAACTCAGTACACTGAAATCGGCACTGGTTTTAATGATAACTACTGGGTTCAGAACTTTGGGAGTGGCGATCGCAACCCTATTAGCAAGATACCGGGTGCTGAATCTAACTCAGATATTGCATCCAACTCAGACTCTACCTCAGAACCTATCTCGACACCTAAAACACCTGAACCTAATATCGATCAAGGTGCTAGTCCCAAATCCAATGAGACTACCCCCAAGCCAAGCATATCATCCAACTCTTTTGAGCCTACAGCGTACGAGCAGTATATGCTGGAGTTGATTAACCGAGCTCGCGCCAATCCTCAAGCCGAGGAAGAACGCCAGGGTACTTCTCTCACACAAGGGCTAGGACCAGAGCGAATCTCCTACGAAGAAAAGCAGCCCTTAGCTTGGAATGAAAAGCTATCTAAAGCCGCACAAGATCATAATCAGTGGCAAGACCAAACTGGTACATTTAGTCATTATGGTGATGGTGGTTGGCCTTGGGAAAGGGCTTACAAAGCTGGTTATGACATGACAGCTCCTCAGAGTTCAGAAGCGAACGAAAACTTATCTATGGGAGCTAGCTCTAAACTTAAGAGTGCAACTCAGTACGTTGAAGAAAGGCACAATAGTTTGTACAAAAGCAGTGGACATCGTGCCAACTTCTTCAACCCCAACTGGAAAGAGGCTGGTATCGATTTCTTAGGTAAGGTAGGCGCAGATGGCGAAAACCTGAGCAAAGCGACAGTAGTTCAGTTTTTTGGAAACCCAGCTTCAGGGAAAACCTTCTTAACTGGAGTTGCTTACAATGATCTCGTCAAGGACGATGACTTTTACACTCCTGGAGAAGGGTTAGGCGGTATTAAAGTTGAAGCAATTCGTCAGTCAGACAATCAAACTTTCACCACTGAAACCTTTGAGTCAGGTGGTTATCAAATTGCGCTTGAACCAGGAGAGTATAAAGTTAGCTTCTCCGAGGGTAACCTTGAGCAACCGCTCACAGAAACAATCAAGATTGACTCAAAAAACCTCAAGCTTGACTTAGTCAATGACCAATTAGTAGCAGGTATTTTTTCTTCCAACCCCGATTTAGACCCTTCTCCCCTAGCATCCAACCCAACAACTCAAGGAGGAGATAACAATGACCCCCTCACTGGCGGAACTCGCAATGATACCAAACAAGATTATCAATGGCGGTTCAAAGATGGTATGGGCAAAGACAAGCTTAAATGTCATCCTGAAGGTGAAACTGTTATTGCTGGTTGGGGTGAAAAAATGGACATGATGAAAGACTTGCAAACTGGTAAACACCAACGTACCCCATTCGATAGCAACTTTAAAGAAGCGTTTCAGATAGGTAGACATACTCCAATTGAGGGTATGAATGATAACACTCTGATACCACAGCCAAAAGACACAACTCCTAGCTTAAGCATGATGAGTTAAGCAGCATCCAACACTACAACACGATTGCTGATAAGCAATGTCAAGAAACCCGGTTTCGCATGAGTTACCGGGTTTCTGAGTTAAGCCCTGTTTCTAACCTTAGAGGATGTTTGAAAAGTCCTTTCATTAGTAGCATGCACATTCAATATCCCCCTAAATCCCCCTTAAAAAGAGGGACCGTTAGAGATTTCCCCCCCTTTTTAAGGGGGGCTAGGGGGGATCAATAAGTGCCTAGAATCACAGCCAACTACTTTTCAAACAACCACTTAAACCTCCACTTTAACACCTTTCCAAAAACCAATATAGCCCTCAATATTTTTTGCCTTCTCCTTCGCGCTGGGATAACACCATGCAGCATCCTTGTTGCTTTGTCCATCCACTTCAATCGTGTAGTAACTAGCAACGCCTTTCCAATAACAAGTCGTATGAGTATCGCTTTCCTTAAAGTACTCTTTGTTAATAGAGTCAGGAGGAAAGTAATGGTTACCTTCCACAACTACAGTATTGTCGCTTTCTGCCAAAACAGCCCCGTTCCAGATTGCTTTTGCCATAGCTACAGACGCAAATAAACTTTACACTTAACATTATGCTTTGTTAAGCAGGTTTATCAATCCTACAAGGATGGACTTTAAAGGATTTTAAGATCGCTTGTAAATTGCTCTTGGTTATGCAACACAACAATAATTGTTGATAAAAGTAGATGAGACTTGTCAACCAGGAGAATTTATGCATTCAGAGTGCAACTTTCTTGATGTTAAAGACCCAGATGGCAATCAATATACCATCAAGCTAGAACAGCAATGCTTTACTGTGGGACGAAGCAACAACAACGATATAATACTTCCCAATCCTGAAAAGACCATATCGCGACAACAATGTGTTTTAGAATATGAAGCAAAAGTTTGGTGGGTGGTAGATGAATCCAGCGCTAATGGAACATTTGTGCAGCAGGGCGATAGCGATGCTCGTATGGATGTACGCCAGTACGGACGATTACAACTCAAAAATGGGGATGTGATTCTCATTCTTGGCAAGTTGTTAGAGGGGGAAGAACCAGTATTTTGGCGATTAACCTTTCGAGACTCAGACGAAACGGGGAAAGTTGCTGGGTTTCAACTTCCTACTTACCTAGAGTACAGCCTGAGTCAGCAGAAACTTTTCTTAGTGAGCGATCGCCGACGGGAGGAAATTCAATTAAGTCGAAAAGAACGTAGTCTCATTCATTATATGGCAGAGCTCAATCAGGCGAATGACGATCGTCCAGCTGTGTGTGAGTACCAAGAACTCATAGAGGCGATTTGGGGTGATTCTTTTGGTCACACTAGTAACGATATTACACGTCTTGTTTGGGTCATCCGCCGTAAAGTAGAGCCAGATTCGGGTGAACCTCAGTTCCTCATAACCGAAAAGGGGAGAGGCTATAGCTTGAATGTTAAGTTGATTAAGTGAGTTACAACTCGTAACCAACTTGTTTTCTTCCTAAATATACATCAATTAAAAACTTACCCATAATCTCTTTAATATCTGCTCGGCTCAACCCACATTTTGCATTTAGTGGTAATGATTTTTTCTCTCTTAAAGGTATCTTAACGTTCATAATTTATACTTTACCTAAAAAGTAGATATGAGGTCTCCTGCAATACACAAGCAATTATCCATTGTTCGTGTTGGTTCAGCACCTCTAAACGTGGGCTTGATGTTATGGATCAAAAACAACCCGACTACAGCAATAATGAACAGTCAAGTGAGCCGACTAATCAATTTCCAAAAGAAAAAATACACCATGATGCGTCAGTAGAGGCAGAAGATAATGTGTTTAACTGGGAGCCAGGTCAAAATTTAAAAAATGGACGGTATATCATTCAAAAGAAATTGAAGTGGGGAGGTTTTGCTGATATATATCTTGCTCAAAATACTGAAGAAAAGCAAGATGTTGTTCTTAAAACTCTTAAAAATGAATTACGAAACCAAGATGAAATTGACAATTTAGAAGAAAACTTTGTTAAAGAAGCAATATCTTTAGCAAAATTGAAGCATCCTCACATTGTGCAATTTAAAGACGTAATCAAGACTCCTGAGGGATGGTGCATTGTGATGGAATACATTGAAGGAGAAGATTTGCATAGCTGGGTTAGAACGAATGGAATTCTTTCAGAAACAGATGCTTTACTTTATATTCGGCAAATTGGAAACGCGCTGATAGAAGTCCATAACCAAGGTTTACTACACAGAGATATAAAACCTCAAAATATTATTAGAATTTCTGATGGGTCAAAAGCTGTTTTGATTGACTTTGGAATCTCTCGAAAATATTCTCCTAATAAGACAGAGCAGCATACTCCATATTTAACACCAGACTTTGCACCTCCAGAGCAATACGAGGAGGAAGATAAAAGAGGGGCTTATATTGATGTTTATGCCTTAGCAGCAACTCTATATTTTTTATTGACAGAAAGAAATCCAACTTCTGCCAGAGCAAGACAATCTGGAACACCATTAAAGCATCCGCAGTTTCTAAATCTAAGTATCAGCAATCCTGTGAATTGGGCAATAATTATGGGAATGCAGATAGACCCACAAGAGCGCCCTCAGACAATACAAGCATGGTTAGATTTACTTCCAAAAAATGAAAGCAAAAATAGTGAGCCTGATGCTTCTACAATCCCACCTCCTAATCCTCAACCTTGTCCACCTAAATTACTTGAATTACAGCCTTGGATAGCTGTATGCACAAGTCCTACTAGTTTTCTAATCGCTCTTAGTCTTGTTAGTTGGTTAGGAACTACATGGATTAGCGCTGGATTCTGGTTAGTATTCGTCCTTGTTCTGATTTCAATCTCTTTCTTTATTGTTCAAGGGCGTAGAGCCGAGCAAGTAATTTGTTTGGGTGTTAGTTCTTTAATTCCTACACTCGTATTTTTTATTTTTGTTCCTGCTTTACGAAATTGGAATTCAAATAATAATGTGATGCTTGTTGTAATTCTAACAATTCTAGCGGCTTTAGTGGGCTTTTCTACAATGAGTGTTTATCGGCAATTATCTCATCTATTTCGTAAATTTTGAAGAGTTTATTAAAATTTTTGCTGAAAAATTTTAGAGGAAAACATGAGTCAGAAAATACAGAAAATAATTCCTTACGGAATCTTATTCGTCGCTTGTCCTATTATTTTAGGTCTTGTGAACGTTGTATTTCCAAAATCTCCAAATCCCGGTCAAAACCCAAAAACTCCTTCTGAAAAATCTTTACCAAACAAATTAACTAATTCTCTACCAGTAATTATTAGTAAGTATAAGTCATTTACAGAAGTTAAAATTCCTTCAGGGACTTTTAAATATGGTGGGAGCACGACTTGGGCACCAATTAGAGAAATTGTTGATTCAGCCATTCAAGCTGCAAGACCAGAGTTGAAGTTGGCTTATATCAATCCTCCAGCAGGAGAAACACCCGGTTCTAGTACAGGTATTAGAATGTTGTTGAATAATCAATTAGACGTGTCTGTCTCTTCTCGCCCTCTTAACTTAGAGGAAAAAAAGCAAGGTTTAATAGAAAAGGAAGTTGCATTTGATAGTATTGCGATCGCAGTTCACCCCAAATTGGAATTGCAAGAAGTAGGCTTGACAATAGAGCAACTCAAAGGCATTTATACAGGACAAATTACCAACTGGCAAGAAGTTGGTGGACCAAACCAGAAAATTACTCCTTATACTCGTCATCCAGAAGACGGAGGTACGGTAGAGTACTTCTTAAATGATGTTTTAGAGATTAACGTTGAGGAACTAGGAGTTAATGTTGAGACAGTTCAAGACACGACTTCTGGTTTACGTAAAGTAGGAAAAAATCTTGGCGGAATATATTACGCCTCTACGCCGGAAATCATAAGACAATGTACTGTTAAGACCTTGCCATTGGGAAAGACATCAGAAAAGTTTGTTCCTCCTTACAAGCCACCTTTGACCCCGCCCGATCTGTGTCTTACTTATAAAGACAGAATTATGGTAAATACTAGCGCAATTCGCAGTAGCGAGTATCCTATTACGCGGAAATTATTTGTAGTTATTAAACAGTATGACCAAACAAAATGGCAGGTAGGAGAAGCATACACAAATTTACTGTTAACCCAACAGGGACAGGATCTGCTTGAAAAGGCAGGATTTGTGAGTGTATACTAAGATACGCAAGTTTTTGATTCTCCCCTCCTTAAAACAGATAGGTTCTCGCCCTCCCGCTTGATTTTTGATAGATTATGCAAATGAACTTAAAAGCTGAGGACTGAGGACTGATGGCTGAATACTTACAAACCAACAGAAATAAGATATCCTTAGGTATTAGTTAAAATGAAGTGTGGGCGATAAGTCAGCCCTGAAAGAAAGTGAGCTATGCATCCGTATTCCAATTTAGAACAAGCGCTGAAACATTACTTTGGTTATGACAGTTTTCGCCTAGGACAACGACAAATTATAGAACAAGCGCTGGAAAATCGGGATTTACTGATTGTTATGCCCACTGGTGGGGGAAAATCGCTATGCTTTCAACTTCCCGCACTCCTCAAAGAAGGTGTCACTGTTGTTGTATCGCCACTGATAGCTTTGATGCAAGACCAGGTGGAAGCATTGCGGAATAGTGGTATTGCTGCAACATTTCTTAACAGCAGTCTCAATGCTTATCAGGTGCGATCGCGTGAAGAAGCCCTTCTCAATGGTAAAGTCAAACTGCTCTACGTTGCTCCAGAACGTTTGGTAAGCGAAAGATTTCTTCCACTTCTCGACCTAGTACACCATCAAGTTGGTATTTCTGGTTTTGCGATCGATGAAGCACATTGTGTTTCTGAGTGGGGACATGACTTTCGCCCAGAATATCGTCAACTCAAGATACTGCGGAAACGCTTCTCAGATGTTCCCGTCGCTGCATTAACCGCCACAGCAACCGAACGCGTCCGGACTGATATTATCCAGCAGTTGGGCTTACAACAGCCCCGCATACATATTGCGAGTTTCAACCGTGAGAACCTTTACTACGAAGTCAGAACTAAAACAAAATCTGCTTACCCTGAACTTTTAAATCTCATTAGAGAAGCAGAAGGCGCAGTCATTGTTTACTGTTTAACGCGCAAAAAAGTTGATGAACTCACTTTTAAATTACAACAAGATAAAGTTTCTGCCCTACCATATCATGCGGGATTAACTGATGAGGAAAGAAGCAAAAATCAAACACGGTTTATTAGGGATGATGTACGTGTTATAGTCGCAACAATTGCCTTTGGTATGGGAATCAATAAACCGGATGTGCGATTAGTCATTCACTTTGATTTACCCCGTAATATTGAAAGTTATTATCAAGAATCTGGTAGGGCTGGAAGAGATGGAGAAGCATCTCGTTGTACTCTTTTTTACAGCTATGGCGATCTGAAAACAATTGAGTGGAGTATCAATCAAAAAAGCGACCCTCAAGAACAACTGATTTCCAAACAACAACTTCGGCAAATGATAGACTACGCCGAAGGGACAGATTGTCGGCGAACAATTCAACTTGGTTATTTTGGAGAACGTTTTGCAGGAAATTGTGGGAATTGTGATAATTGTCGATATCCCAAACCTGTGCAAGACTGGACAATTGAAGCCATGAAGTTTTTATCTTGTGTGGCTCGATGCAAAGAAAAATACGGAATGGGTCATATTATAGATGTCTTGCGAGGAGGAAAAACTCAAAAAATTCTCCAAAATCGACACGATAAACTTTCCACCTATGGTATTGGAAAAGATAGAAGTGTAGATGAATGGCGGATGTTGGGACGTTCCCTCCTCCATAAAGGGTTGTTAGAACAGACTAACGATGGTTACTCCGTACTAAAACTGAACGCCTTAAGTTGGGAAGTGATGCGCCGACAGCGGACAGTTTCCATTGCTGTTCCAGTCTCGCAAAAGCCAGCGTGGCAAGATGATAGTAAGAAAGGTGCAGAAGTAGACGTATTGTTCCAGAAATTGCGATCGCTCCGCAAACAAATTGCAGATGAACAATTAGTCCCACCCTATATTGTCTTCCCCGATTCTACTTTGAAATTAATGGCACAGTTGCAACCCCAAAATTTATCTGAATTTAGCAAACTTTCTGGTGTAGGTAGCCACAAAGTTTCTCAGTATGGGGAAAAGTTTCTAACTGCAATCCGGGCTTACCTTCAAGAACAAGGTTTATTAGAACAGAAGCTGATTTCTACACCCTCTGATATATTACCCTCAGACACAGAAGTATACACTTTAAAGTTACATAACCAAGGTCTAAGCGTTGAAGAAATTGCTCAAAAACGCAACCTTCGACCCGCTACAATCATTAGTCACCTGTCTAATTTAATCGAGAAGAATCAGCCAGTAGACATGAATTTATTAGTTTCACCAGAGAAGCAGCAAAAAATTTTACAAGTCTTAGACATTCTTGGCGATATTCCCCTTACACCCATCAAAGAGTACCTTGGCGATCGCTACAGTTTTGATGAAATTCGTTTAGTCAGGGGAAAGTGGCGACAAGAAAGCCAGCGCTGAAAGCGCGATAATGGCTAATGGCTAATGGCTAATGGTTTCTTTCTCTATTCAACGGCTCATTACTTCCTTTACTATTAGCTATTAGCTATTAGCTACTAACTATCAGCAGTCTTCCCTATCATTTTACATTTTGTCTATGACTGCGATATCTCTTTGCGTTTGTTTTGAGGAGCAACCATAGAGAGTAACTTAGGAAAGGCAAGACATAGTACTGTATTCACCAGTGTTAACAACAGACCATCCGTCAAGGTCATAAAGAATCCTCCTTCTTTAGTTCTTATTTTCTATTGTGAAGCAAAATCCTTATATTTTAGTTTTAAATTTCTTTTGATTACTATAAGCTAGAGTTAATGTAAACCTTTTTGAATACAACCAATGAACTAAAGGAAGAGATTTTCATGGAGATATAATTTTTTCTACGGGAATAGCCAATAGTAAAATATCAATAATTTATTATTGCATCATTATCAGTGATTAGCTAGTCTTCGGTTAACAGACTTAACAAAATCCGATATTTTCATACCTCCTTCTGTTTCCATAGCTATATTTCCTACTTTATATAGCTCTACCATTCCTATTTCTTATGGAAAATATATAGCAATCCAATACTACGTAGGATTTGCGAAAATTAGAAACCCGGTTTCTAGCACCACAGCTACCGTTAACTGAGCAGTATTGTATAGCGATCTTAAATCGTTCGTGAGAAACTAGAAACCCGGTATCTTTGAGATACCGGGTTTCTAAAGGTTGAGATACTGGGTTTCTCAGCACCCCAACTGTCGCACTTACGAGCAGTATTGCAGCCGATGTTTGATTAGGGAAGTTCTCTTGACAATATATTAATAATATGCATAAAGTATCCAACGAAACCTTACCATAAAATTTTAGATAGCAGTTTTCATTTGAATAAAGTACATTGTATCTGCGTTTATCTGCGTACATCTGCGGTTTATAAATCCAAGTCTTATTACACTCAATCGAAAACCGCCTATGTAATTCTGATAGACAGAAGATACTGTGTCATTTAAATTCAGGAAATTGACATAAGTCAGAATATGCTGTAATTACAATTTAGGTGTTGTTTAATGTCTAAAACCTACGATCGCTCGTCTTTATTCTCGAACATTTCCCAACAAGAGTATCAAAAATTACAGAGTTTAGCAGATTACTCTCAAGTTGAATCAATACCTGAAATTTGGTCATTGGTAGCAAAGCGATGTGGAGATACAGTCGCTCTCCACGATCCTCACGCCAATCCAAAAATCGTCCTCACTTATAATCAACTAGCGCAACAAATTCAACAATTTGCGACTGGTTTACAAGCTTCAGGCGTAAAAGTAGGGGATCGAGTCTCCTTGATTGCAGACAATTGTCCGCGTTGGTTAATTGCAGACCAAGGTATTATGATGGTTGGCGCAGTGAATGCGGTGCGGAGTTCCCAAGCAGAGAGGGAAGAGCTAATATATATCGTGACCCATAGCGGTAGCACAGCGCTTGTTGTAGAAGATGTAAAAACTTTTAAAAAGCTACAGGAACGCCTTGTGGATTTGCCAATTCAACTGGTCATTTTACTTTCTGATGAAGCACCGCCATCAGACACAAACTTACACATTCTGAACTTTAATCAGTTGATGGAAATTGGTTCAAAACACACTTTACAACCAGTTAAACAAACTGATGATACTCTAGCAACTTTAATTTACACTTCCGGTACGACAGGCAAACCCAAAGGGGTAATGCTCAGTCATGGAAATTTGATACATCAAGTCAGAGCACTTGGAGCCGTTATTCAACCGCAACCAGGAGACGTTATCTTGAGCATCCTCCCGACATGGCACAGCTACGAACGCAGTGGGGAGTATTTTTTACTTTCTCAAGGTTGTACTCAAGTTTACACGAATTTAAAGTCAGTCAAACGAGATTTGAAAGAATTTAAACCCCAATTTATGGTGGGTGTCCCACGTTTGTGGGAATCAATTTATGAAGCAGCGCAAAAGCAGTTCCGCGAACAACCCGCAAACAAGCAACGCTTGATAAACTTCTTTTTAGGAATGAGTGAAAAGTTCATTAAGGCGCGACGCATTGCTCAAAACTTGAGTTTAGAAAATCTGAACCCTTCCGTATTTGAGCGCTTAGCAGCTAGCACACAAGCAACTACTTTATTCCCCCTCCATGCTTTGGGTGAAAAAATTGTTTACTCAAAGGTACGGGAAGCAACAGGAGGAAAAATAAACTATATGATTAGTGGTGGCGGTGCGCTGCCTAAGCATATAGATGACTTTTTTGAGATTATTAGTGTAGAAATTTTAGTAGGTTATGGTTTAACAGAAACTTCTCCCGTAACCCATGCACGTCGTCCTTGGCATAATCTACGTGGTTCTGCTGGGCGACCAATACCAGGTACAGAAATTAAAATCGTCGATCCAGAAACTCGCAGACCTTTATCAATTGGAGAAAGGGGTTTGGTGATGCTGCGAGGACCGCAAATTATGCAAGGCTATTACCAAAATCCTGAAGCCACTGCAAAAGCAATTGACAGCGAAGGTTGGTTTAATAGTGGGGATTTGGGTTGGGTGACACCACAAAATGATTTGGTACTGACCGGACGGGCAAAAGATACCATAGTATTAACAAATGGAGAAAATATCGAGCCTCAACCGATAGAGGATGCTTGCTTGCGATCGCCCTACATAGATCAAATTATGCTAGTTGGGCAAGACCAACGCAGTCTCGGTGCTTTGATTGTTCCCAATCTAGAAGCCCTACAAAAATGGACGGAAGACAAAAATCTGCATTTACCAGATCAAGCCGGAAAAGCCATCAGCACTGAGGCGGATCTAAAGAGTAAAATGGTTCAGGATTTATATCGGCAAGAATTGAATCGGGAAGTGCAAAACCGTCCTGGTTATCGCCCAGATGACCGCATCGGTCCATTCAAGCTGATTATAGAGCCGTTTTCAATAGAAAATGGCATGATGACCCAAACACTAAAAATCAGGCGACACGTCGTGATGGAACACTATCGCGATATCATAAACGGGATGTTTGCCTGATACACCTGAAAATTTAAGAGTGAACGCGAAACATTTATGGATGTCTCCAAACCTCAATTGCTTCTAAAGCGCGTTATTAACGTAAAAGCCATTGTCACTTCCCTTTGGAAAGAGGAAGTTCAACAACAACTGCAAGGTCAAATCAACCAAATTGACCAGCAGCTGCAACAGTTGGACCTTCAAGGACAAAGGGCGGTCGCGGAAATTCAAAAGCAGAGTGTACAACCCCCAGGTCCCCAGACACTGCAACAAATCGACAATATCCAAGGTCAAGTTAATCAAAAGAAAAGCGAACTGCTAGAGCAGAAAAATCAAAGTCTGCAAAATCTGCAGCAAGTGCAGTTTCTGGAGTTAGATCAGGAAGTTAACCAATTCCAAATGGAAGGCTTTTTCCGCGTGGAACCAGGTGATAACCTGATTAGCAAATTACAAGTCGAAATCGTGTTGCGTGACGGCGTTGTAGAAGAAATTCGCGGCGATATTTAAAAGTGAGGAGTTAGGTGTGACGAGTGACAAGGTTTTACTCCTAACTCCTCACTCTTAACTCTAAACTTTGACAGACAGGTTTGGTTTGATACCGATTGTTTTGGGCTCTACTCTCAGGTAAACATTCTTTTTGGAAACCAGCCCAAACAATTTGCCATACCCGAGGTGAACTGACTAACAGCGATCGCCCAAAAGTTGTCAACTCAACTCGATATTTGACAGCTGTTGTATAATCCCTAACCGCTTTCATCTGCGTGATTGTTACAAACGCTTGATTGGGTTGAGGATAGTACACCTCCACCTTCCGAGGTCCGGTATATAATTTCATGTCTCTGTCAAAAGCATTGATAGCCAGTTCAGCAGGGTCACTTCCTTGCAAAGGAGAGTTAACACTGTCTAAAGGGATGGGTTTGTACTTAGCTCTCTCCGGCTGACCTACAACATTCTCGGTCTGGCTAGCAGACAAATATTGTGGTTGTCCATTGCTGGTGTTGTTAAGTAATGCTGCTGACGGTTGGCGTTGGGTCACATAAATCCCAGTAGCAGCAGTGGCGAAGAGACTAAATATCGTAATTAACAACAACTTCAACCTTGCCGACATAATATTTAACACGCTAATTCAATCAAGTTGTTCATCAATTTAGAATTTTAAATTGTGGTGATACACAATCTCGTCCTGCTTTTGAGAGGAGATTGATAAGACTTACATATTAAAGCGTCTCTGTTAAGACTGGGTGTAGGGTATGGGGTCTGGGGTATAGTGAAGAGTTATGATGATTTTCTTGTCCCTATACCCTACACCTTATCCCCCACACCCTCAAATTGTGTCTAGCCGTGATGAGAAATACAAATTAATAGACTTGGTGGTCGTAAGATAGTTCCTCACTTCTTTTTAGGGGTGTAAGGGTGTGAGGGTGTAAGGGTGTTGGGGTAAATAAGTAAAAATACTAATTACTATTCTTTTAAAGAAAGTTAATAATTATTATTCACCTACACCCTTACAACCCTACACCCCCATTCCTCAACAAGATACAATTCGATTTGGCAAAAGCTGTAATTAAGTATAATAAACTCGCTAAACCTCCTTATGAGCATTCACGAAGTATTCATGCCGGCGCTTAGTTCTACCATGACGGAAGGAAAAATTGTCTCTTGGGTAAAATCACCTGGTGATAAGGTGGAAAAAGGCGAAACAGTGGTGGTTGTCGAGTCAGATAAGGCAGATATGGACGTGGAATCCTTTTATGAAGGATATTTAGCCCATATCGTAGTGCAGGCTGGTGGTACCGCTCCTGTTGGATCTGCGATCGCCTTACTAGCAGAAACCGAAGCGGAAATCGAAACTGCAATAGCTCAAGCCACATCCTCTGGAACAACAGCCAAACAAGCAGTTGCTGCTGCTACTGCTCCCGGACAAGTAGCAGGCGATACACCCACCGTTGCCATGCCTGTAGCTGAAACGCAAAACGGAACCCCTTCTGGTCGAAATGGGCGGATTGTAGCTTCTCCTCGCGCCCGCAAATTGGCAAAAGAACTTAAAGTTGATTTAAATGGTATCTCTGGTAGCGGTCCTCATGGACGTATCGTCGCTGAAGACGTAGAAGCAGTTACTGGAAAATCTAGCAAACCATCTGCTACTGTCACCCCCGCTGCATCAACTCAAGCACCAGCAACATCTATTACCCCAGTTGCTCCCGCACCTACCAAACCAGCACCCGCACCCATGCCAGCCGTGGCATCCACTTCAGGACAGCCTGCTGTATCAGGTCAATTAGTGCCTTTAAACACACTTCAAAAAGCTGTTGTACGGAATATGGAAGCTAGCCTATCCGTACCCGTATTCCGTGTGGGTTACACAATCACCACCGATGCTTTAGACAAGCTTTACAAACAAATTAAATCCAAAGGTGTGACAATGACAGCCCTATTGGCAAAAGCCGTCGCTGTAACATTGCAAAAACACCAGCTGTTAAATGCTAGCTACTCAGAACAGGGAATTGTTTACCACAATAGCATCAACATTGCCGTAGCTGTAGCGATGGATGACGGAGGATTGATTACACCTGTACTGCAAAATGCAGATATGGTAGATATTTATTCTCTATCACGCAATTGGAAGTCTTTGGTAGAGCGTGCCAGAGCAAAACAACTGCAACCAGAAGAGTACAACAGTGGTACCTTTACAGTGTCCAACTTAGGGATGTTTGGCGTAGACAAATTTGATGCCATTTTGCCCCCCGGACAAAGTTCTATTCTGGCAGTTGGTGCATCCCGCCCGCAAGTTGTTGCCACATCTGATGGTATGTTTGGCGTCAAACAGCAAATGCAGGTTAATATCACTTGCGACCACCGTATCATTTACGGTGCGAATGCTGCGGCGTTCTTACAAGATTTGGCGAAGTTGATTGAGACAAAACCCGAATCTTTACTGCTCTAATTTTGGTAATTAAATCTCACACCAAGACGCTAAGACGCTAAGAAAACTTTTGCGTCTTGGCGTCTTTGCGTGAGACGACTCGAATGCCAGCACTTTGCTAGCATAAGGGAATGATCTACTAGTAGACTAGCGCTAGCTATTGAGGTAGTATGGCAACAATTACCATTGGCAATATACCTGATGAGTTAGTCGAGCGGATTAAACGCTTGGCGGGACAAAAAGGAATTTCGATGGAGCAAGAAGTCCGTGATTTATTGCAAAAACGTTATGGGCAACGTGATGAAGTGCTTGCTCGTATTCGTCAACGGGTAGAGACGTTACCGATGGAATCAGAAAGTCGGGTGCAGGCTTGGAAATCAGAAGGACGACCCTGATGGTGATTGATACGATGGTGTTTGTCTTGTGGTTGCGATGTATGCGCTCTTTGCACAACTACAAATCTATTTGTACTAACTTACTTAGTTGATAAATTTTACTAAAAATTTTCAATACTAACAGATTGGAAAGCTTGTTTAATAGATTGAGATAAAAAATGCTTTTGTTGCTGTGTGTAAAATTCTGAAGCTTTACGATAAGCTAACAAAAGTTCGCGGAAGTTTTCTACCTGACCGTCTTGATTTTTAATATTCAGAAGAACCCATCCCAAATTATGATAGGCTTCTGGATAATCTGATTTTAATTGAACTGCTTTTTCTAAATAAGAGCGTGCTTGTTGCCATTGTCCTGTTCGTCCGTATAAAGTTCCTAAACGAAAGAAAACAAAGGCATGAGGGAGAAATTTCTGATTGTAGTTTTCGTAGATTTGAATAGCTTCTTGAAAATTCTGCAGATGCTCTTGAGTAATTCCTTGATTTATCAATATCCAAGCAGAAACTTTAGATTGACGGCTTGCTTCCTCAAAACTGGCAATAGCCTCAGTCCATAATCCCTGAGTCGCTTGTTTCCAACCTTTAAAACCCCACCCAAAGCTGTTGTCAGTTACTTGAGTGATAAATTCTTGAATACGTCTTTCTACATCGTTGGCTTGCTTGGTCACAACTGCTTTGTCTAAAGCAAAAATGAGATAAGGATACACCCACCTCTGGATTTCTTGAGAGTTTCTGGAAGAACTTTGTTTAGACTTAAAAATTGCTTGAGTTGCAGCACGAATTCCGAATTTCCATTGTTTTTGACTAACGGCTATCCAAGCTTGTAATCCTAAAGCAAAAGTGCAATTAGCATCAAGTTGAAGTGCTTTGTTCACAGCTACTTCAGCTTCTACCCAATGACCTAATTTACCTAATGCCCAAGCTAAATTTGCTTGTATCCAAACTTCTTGGGGCGCGAGATTGGCTGCTTTTTGCAGATTTTTCAATGCTTCTGACCAATTGGATTGACGGCAGTTAACAAGCCCTAAAACTCCGTATCCTCTACCATCACTCGGCTTGAATTGAATTGCTTTTTTCGCAGCAATTTCTGCTTGAGTATCATCTAGATACATTTGAAGTAATGCGAGTTCAACGGTTGCTTCCGCGTTATTGGGTTCGCTAATGAGATATTGTTCGTAAGCTAGAACTGCTTCTACTAGTTTTCCTTGTTTAACTAATTCTTGTGCTTTTTTATGTTTGGGAGAGACAAATCTGTCGTTGAGAGCATCAATGAATTCATCGGCTGTTTGGAAGCGGTCTTCAACCTTCAATTGCATTCCTGTAAGAATAACTTTTTCAATTAAAGGACTAAGATTCGGGCGTAATTGACGAGGTGGAATAAGTTTTTCTGAACCATTCACTATATCTGTAGCAGCTGCAGGTAATTGTCCAGTTAATAATTCATACATTGAAGCAGATAAAGCATAAAAATCAGTTGCAGGAAAACGCTTACCTCGGTAGCTATATTGTTCCAATGGTGCATAACCTGGTGTTAAGGTAACGCTCATTTCACGTGTTTGACCTGCAATGAATTCGTTGGTAGCACCGAAATCAATGAGAATTGCTCTATCGTTCCTATCAATTAGAATATTATCTGGTTTAATATCCCTATGTAATAAACGATTAGCATGAAGAACTTTTATAGCTTTTCCAACTTGAAGAAAATAGGATTTAACTCGACTTTCATCTAAAATCCCTTCTTTTTGTAATATTTGATATAAGGATTTACCAGAAATAAACTCCATTACTATATAAACAGTGTTATTCTCCTCAAACCACTCGTATACTTTAACAATATTAGGATGAATACATTTTTGTAAATAACTAGCTTCTAATTTAAATTTTGTAATTTGTTGTTGACGTTGTTGAGGGGTAATTGAAGAGGGCCATGTAATTGTAGTTCCAACTCTAGCTGCCTTTTCTGGCCAGAGTTCTTTAATTGCTACTTGGGTTGAATTTTGTAAATGAACGCCTTTATAAGTAATCCCAAATCCACCTTCTCCTAATAGTTGGTCTATTCGGTATCTTTGTTTTCCTAATAAAGTACCAGCAGATAAATGGTATGCAGATGAAGTAGATGAATCAGTTGTAGAAACAAGAGGAGTCCCGCAGGCAATACAACTCATTGCATTGTCAGCATTTTCGGTTAAGCAAGTTGGGCATTGAATAGACATATTATTCTGATTTCTCCATCCGACACTGCAATGCTAATAGGGTCGCATTATCGGATGCACCCTGTTCAAGAACCCGGTTAATAGTGCGATCAACAGATAATTGTAAGCTTTGATTGTTGTTAAAAATATCTAGCAACTCATTTTTAGGCACTAAGTCCCAAACGCCATCAGAACATAGCAGTAAGATATCTCCGTTCTCTAAAGTTATTGACAAATCTTGCTTTGTGCGTCTTAAATCTTGGATATAACCATCACTTAATCTAAGTTTTGAACCAAGAGATTTTGTGAGCACATTTCGGTCTGGATGATTTAGACTTTCTTCTTCTGTTATTTGACCACTGGCAATTAACATCGCTACCAGAGAATGGTCTTCACTCAACTGCTGTATTTCTCCTTGACGAAGTAAATAAATACGACTATCCCCAACGTGGGCTATAGTGAGTTGTTGTCCTATAGCTAATACTACACTTAGAGTTGTTCCTCCATCTTTGACATTCTTAGAAATGACTTCGTTAGCTTTTTGAAATAACAATATTAGCCATGTATTTCTTTGGTCTATCGTCTTAAAATTAGTAGGCACAGGTTCTTCCAGGACTGTTTGCACAGCTAACTTACTTGCTAGTTCTCCCTGAGACATACCACCCATACCATCAGCAACAACTCCTAATATCATGGTTTCTAAATTGCTTAATTGTTGTTGTCTAATCCCGTAGTTATCTTCATTTTGTAGCCGATTAATTGATAGTCCTACTGTAGAACGGCTCGCTATGTTCCAATCTATTTTGAGAGTACGAATGGCTTGCCGAGTTTCTAGCAATATACTTAAAAGCTGAGACAAAGGAAATCTTTCTTCAGGAATGGGAGAGAGACAAATTTTTAGTAATTGATAAATGCGAGGGATAGGATTAATTTCTAGTTCAATAGCTGGATGTATTGGCAAAGGCTTTTTATGAATACAATGATAGAGTAATGCACCCACTGTATAGCTACTCATTGTCTCAGAAATAGGATTTTTATTGTAGGCAAGTTCGGCTGCACAATAATTTCCTAATAATCCAGAATTTAATGTTGAATCAACAGGATAGGCACTAGTTAAATCAAAAAAAATACAAGGCGTCCCTATGCAAATAAGATTGAGTTCTATGGATATAAAACACCAATTACGCTCATATAAGTAACGAAAAAATTGACATATTTGACTGGTTAAAGATAAATTTTCTTCTAAAGAATGTTCTATTGTTAACCAGGTGTCTAGTGTTTTTGGATTCTCTGGAAAATCAGTAATTAGGATAAGTTGACTTGTCGAAGAATTAGAGTAAATTTCTAGTTCTGGGTAGTATTCATCTTCTAAATACTGGGAATCTGTTTCTACAGGATTAAATGGGGTTGATGTCTCTTCAGAAGAGACTGAAGTAGCGTCATGTTCTTCATCAATTAAATTTTCTGCTAAATTGATTTTAGAATCACAATTTTCTGTTGTAGTATTTCTATCATTCTGTTGATGTTCCTGAAGTTCTGTATTAAGAATAGGTGAATGAGGGTTAATAATCACTGAATCTAATGTAATACGAGTGATAAGTTTAGCAATCATTTTGTAATCTCCGAGAATTTCCCGTAGCTGTAGTTCTCGATGTAGTCCACCCTCTGTTGAACCTACTCTTAGTAAAGCTAATTGATTTGAATCTTTATTTGTGTCGAGGGGAGATATATGAACTTTAAAATAATGAATATCTGTTGTAAATTGACCAAGGTATGATAAAACTTCGATTAGAAAATTTTCTAATTGAAATTTTTGATTTTCCTGAATCACTAAACTAGTATTTATGTCACTTGATGAGTACATGAATAAATCTCGACTAACTTTACTTGGTTATTTCCTTATATAAATCTAATTAATAGAAATGGAAAAAGACTTTCCATTTCTTAAAAATTTAAGCATTCTGGAAGAGAAAACGAACTTTACCAAAGGCAATTTCATCTCCAGGTTTTATTGTTTCAGGTATAGTAATTCTGGCTCCAAAACGAGTTTGTCCAGTTGATTTCATAAAAGTTCCATTTGTCGAACCAAGGTCTTTAATTTTCCAAACTCCCCCTTCTAGGTAAATTTCTGCATGGTTGCGTGAGACTGTTTCCCCGCCAGCAAAATCTTCTAAGTCAATATCAACAGGGCCCATGTCTGGATCAAAGATTCCAACAATGGCATTACTATCTAGGGTAAATTCTGGTATTGGTGAACCTGCTTGTTTGGGGATAAGTTTTGCTGTTGTTGTAGTGGCTGAGAATGTGGGAGAAGTTGGAGATGAAGTAGGATATGAAGGTTGTGATGGGGATGGCTGGATTATGGTAGGTGATTGTGACGGGGTAGGTGAAATTGGTACAAATGGTTGTAGTTCTGAACCACAAGCTTCACAGTACTCAGCGTCATCTGGGTTGCGATCGTAACCACAAGTTGTACAAGTAATCATTGATACTCTCCTTAAATGAGAAAAAACTGGTGATGAGTCATCATTATGGTTCGTAGTTGCGCTTTAGCGCATGCATCATAACTACAAGCCTTTATTTCGATACGAATTTATGAAATGTAGTACTAAGTTCCTGTAAGTTTACGCATTTCTTCTTCTGAAAGCTCATCGTTAATATCACCTCCCATTTTGACAGTTTTACCCTTGGCTCCCATCTTGACGGTTTTACGAGTTCCTGGAGAAATTTGTCTGGTTTTGCGTAACTCTTGTTGAGCACCGTTGAGAGATTCTTCCATTGCTTTATTACCAATTCTGACTGTCATACGCCGCGCAGTTTCTAAGAGTTCTTCGGCTTTTTGGGGGTCGCGATCGGCAATCTTTGTTGCTTGATTGACGATGTTGGCAATGTTACATTGCTGTACATAATCCATCACTTCTTGATCGACTTGTGCTGCGCCGCTTTGTCCTGGAACAAATTGCACAATTAAATTTTGTGGTGGAACTTCTCCACGTCGATTTTGTCCTGGAATATCGTAGGTTATGCCAATTTGAGCAATGCGGACGCGGGATGCAGGGCGGCTATCCATACTAAATTCGAGAATGAAGATTGTTTCATCACCAGCTACTGCATTTCCAATAGGGTAAGGGTCTTGAGTTAAAGGAAATTCTGCTTGTGTAGGATAAGCACGAACAATACGGGTGAGTTCTACGCCTTTGACGGTTTTGACAGTTAAAGCAAGGTTTGTAATAACTTCTCGCTGTGCTTGAGTATATTCTTCAATAATTTTGTTAGGCAAATCTAGTATGGAAACTTGGGTGCCT
Organism: Scytonema sp. PMC 1070.18; assembly: GCA_035967975.1. Taxonomy (GTDB): domain Bacteria; phylum Cyanobacteriota; class Cyanobacteriia; order Cyanobacteriales; family Nostocaceae; genus Scytonema. The sequence continues at coordinate 36,719 of JAWQFQ010000013.1, read as the reverse complement.
GTAGCACTTCCGGCAACGAGATAAAATAAGGTTCCACCTGTAGAATCACTAAGATGGGTCAATAAATCTTCTTTGAAATCATCCCCTACTCCCAAGGCAGTAATTGGTATATTGTTGGTGGCAAAATCTGATGCTATATCTCGGCATATATCTTCATCAAAGGTTTGCCCATCGGTAAACAGTAGGGTACGTCGCACAGTCATTGATTGGTTACAAAGCATATCTAAGGAGCGGCGCAAACCCAAACCCATACGAGTACCACCGGAAAATCGGCGGAGTTGACTAATTGCGTTTTCTAATTGACTGACTTGTGTTGCAGGAGTCAAGCCAATAATCTGGGAAGCTGAATCGTCAAATTGGATAATGGCGACGCGATCGCTTGCTCCTAATCTCCCAGAACGTACCAGTGTTAACAAGGACTCAATCACAATATCAATTTTTGTCTTACCCCCTGTTACTTGGTTATACTCCTTGCCATCCTGAGTATAAGTAACTCCTGTCAGTGTCGTTTCCCCAGCTACTACTTCATACATGGAACCACTGGTATCTATAACAAAAGCAAAAGTAGTAGAGGGACGGGTGACAGCCGCATCTTTTGTTGGTCTTAGCTTTAACATTAAAAACAACTTTTGCCCATCGGTATCTGCGGGCATAAATTCCCGATGAGGAGTAATGGCTACATTCAGTACATTAAGCATTGTTATGTTCCTGTAATTATTTTATAATTTTGCTGACGCTGAAGTCAAAGGGCTTAAGAGAAATTTAATGGAGGTAGCATTCCAAACCTAGGTTCAATATCAGATAAATCTGGGCTAACTACTGTAGGAGTTTCTTGATTTCCTGGTTCATTTAACTCGTCAATTACTGATTCCATTAATAGAGGTAATTGTAGAGTTAAAGCACTATCTCGATAACCTTCTTTAATATCCTGTACCCATGTATTGACGATTTGATTGAGATGAAATTCTTTAATAGCGCATAGGCTTTTGTTTTGGAGATGGAGACGAAGATGTTCACGAACTTTTGGAGTAAATACCTGTTCAGGTAAATTCTCTTCCTGAGGCGTTAAATCTAAATCATATGAATACTCATTGTTGTCACCTTTAACTTTTAGAGAAAATGTATATTTAACCATTTGGCTTGTAATTTACTTCTATACTAATTAAGCAAGAAGGTGGTAGTTTTATTAGATGGCTTTTGATTTACTTATCGAAGCTTTGACTTCAAGTGTGATATCTCCAAGTTTGCGCGTATCACCTACATTAAGAAGATGTATAGTTTTTTTCATATTTTTACGTGCAGCATATTCTGAATCAAATTGCATAACAATATTCTTTTCCTCCTGATAAATTTTAGCTGTAATAGGTGTAAATCCTTCTGAGGCGTTTAGAGGAATTTGTGCATTAGGTGAACTACCAATTATGATGGGTTTTATACCTAATAATAATGATGTTTTCTCTCTTGGAGTCCAATGTACTAGTAAATAAGGTTCTTGAGCTAATTGTTCTTGCTCTACCCAAGCAATCATCAAACCAAGAAAAAAACCCAGAATTGCTGCACCAGACAAACGACCAATGAGATCGCCAAAAGTACTAGCGGTTACTACAAAACCGATAGCTCCTAAAGTCCCACCAACAGTACCACCAAATAGAGCCTTGGAAAACTTTAAATTAGGTACAAAAAAATTGGTTCCAATCCCTACTAATAAACCTAAGATTGCCCAACCAATTATCCTACTGATAACTTCTAATATAGAGACATTAAGAAGAGGAAGGCTAGTTAGAGGCAAAAACAGTAATTGACCAACGGCTCCCGCAACCATACCAGCTGCAAGGCTACCAACAGTACTGATGATACCTTTACTGAATGTTAGGAGACGACGGTGCATATAGTGGTTTTGCCCTATAATAAGAGCCAGTATTACACCCATTGCCAAGAAAGCCGTCCAGCCGCCAATCCGCAAGGTAGAGAACAGTAAACCGTAATCACCTGTGGGGTTAGATTCGACTAATTGCTTGTAAATAGCAGCTTCTGCATTGCGAAAGGCTTGGTCAAATTGACCGGAACTAGCATAGAAGACTAAAGAAGAATCACCTGTTAGCTGGGCTAGATAATTTCTGTCAGCATCACCCGTAGCAACGGCTATTAGATTTATACTCTGATTTCTGGCGGATTGAGCAGAAAATAGGGCGTGAGTTTGGGAATGTGGTAAACCATCTGTAAATAAAAGGATATTTCGACGCAAAGAGGTAGATTGTAACTCAGCAACAGCTGTGTCTATACCCTCAGCCATTGGAGTTCCACCCGCTTCTGTAAGAGTGGCGATCGCATTTTTTAAGGTATTGGTATCATTTGTCAGAGAAGTTGCTGTTGTAATTTCTAAGCCAAAGCTAACAACAGCGAGTTTTTCTTGAGCCAGGTTACGACGTTCTACAAATTTGGTCGCGGCAGTTTTCACTTCGGTTAATTTACCATCGCTCATACTTGACGAAGTATCAATTAATAAGACAATGGCTTGGGAAGGTTGCACAATTGGTGCAAGTTTGGTTAAGGCGAGGAAGGGTTCTCCTAGGAACATCGCTACTATGAGACAGCCAATTGCACCGTATATTCCAAAAAGTAAGGGTTTGTTTGTGCGTAAGCGTCTAAATAAGTTTTGCATCGTCAAATCATTTTTTCTTAAATTTATCTTTTCTAGTTTGAAGTCATCAAAAATTATTTTCCTTCGTCATATGTTCATAAACCAATCGTGAAATTTCTGGAAAAAGTTTTTTATCTTTGTAAAAGCTAGAGTCATCTCCAAAAATTACTAATATATACTTGTGTTTATCATCCGGACTCCCGATGACGGCTGCATCATTACGGGTGTTAAAATTCCAACCCATTTTTGAAGCGAAATAAGCATTTTCTGGGAGAGCTTCACCTAAAAAACCTTCGATAGCATTGAATTCTTTATTTTTCCAATGACTAGGATGTAAACTTCTCTTTAAAAGCAATTTCATACTCCTACTATATTGTGGAGAAATAGATTTTTCTTGTTCAATCTCTAAAAGTAAACGTGCTACATTATACGTAGTCAGATAATTCCTAATAGGATTAGATTCATCATTACCACGTATTTGTAAATCTCTCCCAGCAGGTGCATCATTTTTCTGATAGGATGTGGGAAACAATTTCTGACTAATATTAATTGGATAGTAACCTGCTTTTTCAAAAAAGGAATTCATAGTTAACCGCTTTTGAATCCATTTGTCAATATCATTTCCATATAATTTATCACCTGATTTTGTTTGAGTAATTGTATCTACAATAAAACTAGCTGATTCATTATTAGAATCTTGAATCATTTTTGCCAATTTTTTATAAGATACTGTTCCTTCTGGAAGCAAATTTGCTTGGTATTCTCCATAAAGATATACCATCCAAAATAATTTAGTAATACTTGCTGGAAATCTAGGCTCCTGATCTGAGTATTGAGCATAAGCACAACATTCAGAACTCTTTAAATCAATCAAACTCACAGAAAATTTATCTGTAGGTAAGCCCTTTGTTGCCACTAAATGAACAACATCATCAACTATTTTTTGTAATTTGTCATTAGGTTTAAGTGGAGGAGGCGTAATTACGTTATAAGATAGTTGTACACCTTTACTAATACTATCTTCAGTATAAGTAGATTCGTCAATTATTCTTATTTTAGGTTGTTCAGATAATTTCTGTTCTTCTAACTTTAAGACAATTTGATAATCTTCAACATCTTTAGCAGTACTTAGAATAATTGAGTAAATCCCTGTCTCAGACAAATTCTCGTGAGAGGTTCCTTGTAAAATACGCTGATGTTTATTTGGTGTTTCAAAAATAACTTTATTTTGACTAAAAAATATTAATTTTTGACCTAATGATGCATAAAACTTTAAACATAATGACTGCTTTTTCTTAATAAAACCTTCTTGTTTTTCCAAGTTTTTGTTTATGAAATTAATTTCTACTATTGAATAACAATTTTTGATATTATTATCGGTCTTTTCATTATTTTTAGTAAGCATAAGCATTACAGATATCATTAAAAATAATGGCATTAAAAATACCAGACCTAAAATAGCTACTCGATCTAATCTGATTGAATGTCTTTTCAATTTGCGATATTTCTTTTTCATTAGCTTACCTTTTGATAATCATAAATTTTCCAAATACCATTACTATCTTTTTCAAAGAAGTAGATGAAATTACGATTAAAAGAGCCAGAGTTATCCCAATCAATGTTGCCTTTAGCACTATAAAGATAAAGTTCTTCAAATACCTTTATTTTCATATATGGTTGTCTACCAGTTTTAGAAAACTCTATGACTTGCTGTATTTCTGATTTATTGTATTTATAATAAGAATTAGTAGAACGAAGCCAAGCTACAGGACCTTGGTTTGGATCGGGATTAGTTGTTTTTTGATAAAGTGTTCCAGTTGTTAATTTCTCAACTAAGCTTGTGTCAAAAGGTGGTGCAAAAATTTGGGGTTTAGCTGCTAACCATTCATTGATGATTTCTAATGCTTTTTCTTCAGTTAAATCCACTGTTGAACTAGGTGTGCTAGAAGAGGGAGAAGGAGAAGGAGAAGTAGTAATAGAAGTGTTAGAGATTGTAGGCGTTGGAGGTAAATCAGTTTTAAGAATACCTAAAGTCATGCTTATATCAAAAGTTTTAGAACCTTTAAGTGCAGCAATTTGAATAAGGTATTTGCCATTCTGCGGTAAATTTAAATCATTTAAAATTTGATTATCAGGACTATAAACCCAAATACAAATATCAGACTCAGTTGAAAAGCTAAGTCTTTGACCAGACTGAGCCGCAAATCGGTATCCTATAGATTTACTAGCACTAGCTTGACTTGATTTAGTTAATGTTTGCTCACTCAATACAATTTCTTGAACATCGTTTTCCTTGAGAGTTGTTGTGGGTTTTTCTGGACAAGCTACAAAATTAGAATTAGAATCAGCTTTTATATCAGAATTACAACCATAAACTAAGTATACTAACAAGTAGAGAAATATTTTTTTCATGTTTAAAACCATGTCATGTTTTTCTTAATTTTCAACTTTTATGCTAGTTATATCCCAACGTTGATTACTTTCATTCCATTTCATGTAAAAATTGAGATTGATTGGGGCTTGTCTTCCAGATTTCATCTGATATTTGCTCTGAAGATTTACTGTTGCAAAATTCTGATTAGATTCAGCTAATGAAATATTCTGAATATCTACAAAATTAACTTTGTCCCACCATTCTAAGAAGGAGTTATATCCGTTGGGATGAAGTTCTTTATTATCCTGAACTTCAACAGGTAAAATTTGCCATGCATCTTGATATTGACGATTGTTAATTTTCGTATAGTAAGTTTCTAGAACTTTTTCTGGGGATGGTCGATAGACATTATTTGTAACTAGGGTAGAGGGAGTAATAACAGGTATAGGTGTAGTATTTGAAATAAAATTTTGATTTGTTGGCGAGGGAACAACAGATTTGTTTATGTTTGTGGCAGTGATAGTCGTCGTAGATACAACAGATGTTGTTTCTGTTATTAAATTCATAGCTAAATCAAACGTCATGGAACCCTTATGTATGGAAATTTGAATAATGTACTTACCATCTATCGGTAACACTCCACTATTAAGAATCTGATTATCTGGAGTATAAACCGAAATACAAATATCTTGGCTGGTTTGATAGACAAGCTTTTGGCCTACTTGACCAGAAAAAGTGTATCCTACAGATTTTTGCTGATTCACTATTCCTGATTCTGTAATTTTTTGCGTACTAAGGTTGATTGTTTTAACATCTTTTGCATCAAGCACAGCTTCAGGCTTCTCTGGACATTTATCAACATCGGAACCAGTTATTTGATTTATATTAGATGAAGAAGAATTACACCCAGAGATAATTAACAAAATCAGAAAAAGTAATATTCTGTTCATAAGTTAATCTCCCAATGCTTGTTTTTTTAAAAATTCACCCCAAAAGTAAAATGGCACAATACCACCTAGTGTTAGCAAAACGAAAATACACATCAACATAGTGATTCGTACTGATAAGGGAAGCGATCTTCCAAAAACAGTGATTGTGTAACTTTTTGGTGGTGACTCCACTAGCTTATTTCCTTGAGAAGTCACTACAACCTGCACATCATGCTTAGAACCACGTTCAGCGTTTGGTTGAGCATAAGTAATTTCATACTCCCCTAACAGAGCATCAAGAAATAATTGCAAATTTTCTGCAATTGCTTCCGCATCTCCAGAAAACTCAGCTATTCCTCCCGTTAGTCTGGCAATTTCTGCTAACCTTTCTTTATCTACAAATTCTTCCGCTGGAACTCTACCCTGATTAATATCTACACGGGTAGCTGCTCTACCAATGTTATATTTATGACCTAATTGTTCTGGAGTCAAGCCATATCCTAACGTATGGACTACGATCTGTCTATTTCTTTTTAAAAGATTAGTTAAAGTTTGAAAATCTTGAGCTTCATTTGCAGCATTGTGATAGCCGTCAGATAGCAAAATAATGGAAAGTCTAGGCTCTGGTTGGAATGAATTCTCTGGTGGATAAAAACGTGTATCTGTGGTATTTGCTAAAAACTTAACTGCTTTTTTAAAAGGTTCATAAAGGTTAGTAAAAGCACAAGGTTTTAAATTTTCTAAGTAATCAAGATTATTTTTTAATTTAAAATCACCAGCAGCAAAAAACTTATCAAGACTTTCCTGATTCACTGCATATCCTTGACATTTATTACTAGCTTCGCCAAAAGGAACAATTGCTATTTGGGTGTTTTCTCCCCGTTCTTTTAAAACGGTTATCAATTGACGGATCGCATTAATCGCCCCTTGGATTTTTGTTGTACCCCGACTATCTAGTTGTTGCATACTACCGCTAAAATCTAGCAGTACAATAATCCAAGCTGGTGGTGGTATGCTTTCTTCTGGGCTTTTCCAATCTTGAGGATAAAAATTAACTTCTTTTTCATCTACCAAGATTTTAAAGTTTGTATCTTGTAGACCCATGACAGGTCTTTCTTCTGTCCCTTTAACCTTAATCCGAACAGTGACTCTATCATCATTAACAGTAGGATTGCCTACAATTTCTGCTACCTTTGCCTGTCCCCAGCCAGGAGAAGCTAACGCAATTATTATCAGGATAGACCAACTAAGCTTGCGGGTCAAGGAAGCGATTATAGTAGACGAACCGATAAATTTTTTCTTCATGTTCCCTGTCCATCGTTACTGTATGAAATGTCAAAACGTAGTTGTGTTTTAAACGAATGTCTCTGCGGGTAGTTAAACGCTCACCATTCACTGCAATAGTGTGAAAACATTGAGAATTAGGAGACAGAACAGCTTCTCGTTTTTTCAATACTAAATCAGCTACATGAAGTGGTAAGTCAGGTAGACAAATATGTGCTTTATTGACAGCAGAACCAATTCTAATTGTTCCAGTGCTAGGCAATTGAATTGATAAACCCTCTTCTATTTCATAGGCATCACCATCACTTACAAATTTCAGGACTGATTTATCAATATAGGGAAACTTTTCATTAACAGGCTTGAACTGTGGATCTATATCTAAATTCATATAATTTGGTCCTGTGTACTCAAAACCTGTCCCCGCTCTTAAAGCAACTAAATAACTGGGAGAATTAGTAATACTAAACACTAAACCCAGCAGTAAACCTAGAATAGTAAATCCCAAAGGGTCTTCCACACCTTTGAATTCAGGTGGCATTGTACCCAAAGTCGCACGGATATACTCAAACAACGCCGCAGCAAATAAACTCGCTGCACTAGCACCAATTACACTTGTGATAAACCTCTGCCAAAAGCGTTTAGGGTCGCCTGCTTCTATACTATGCCACCGCCACGTTAAACCCTCAGCAAGACCAACTGAAAACCCTATTAAAAGCCAGCCAACGGTTCTGATAATTGGAGTGGGAAAGCGAATTTGAGGTAAAAACAGGATTTGGGAAATACCTCCAGCAATTAAACCTGCTAATAGCCCTAAACCCAGGGCAATGAATAGAGGAATTATCGCAATCCGAAAACTGAGTTTAGGTCGTGTGGGATTGCTAATAAGTATTTCGTTCATCACCATGCCCATTGCCAAAGAAATGGCAATACATGGAAAGAGGATAATTTCTGGAAATTGTTTGAGTAAACCTAGCTCTGAGAGAAAGAATTGTCCAATATTCCAGCCAATTAAAGCTGATGTTATTCCTGCTAATGTGTAGAGGTATATCCTCATAGAATTAATATTTTTTGATAAAAAATAATTGCTGATGTTTACAAACAGAATGATTAAGACTATACATAATATATGGGCAGTCCTATTTATTCTGTGAAAATTCATATATCCTAGAAACCTGTTTGCTCACGTGCTTAAGAAGAATTTGTGGTTACTATATACCTTTTAAGGCATCTTGAGATTTTTTTTAATTTCTTCTTTAATCTTTCTTGGTGTTGGTGCATTTGGAAGCATATATCCGACCTGATTGTTTTCGGGAAAATGACTTTTTTGGTATGAGTATATTGCTTCTACTAATAAATCTCTGTCAGCACCTGTGTTTTTAATAGCATTAGCATAATTAAGATTGGGAATCTTTAAAATGTTCTTAATTTCATTAATAATAATATCATCATCCTTTAGTAACGGATTATCCTTTTTAATTTCCTTAACAATTACATTCATTGCTTTTGTAGTTTGTTCAAACTTTTCCTGACTAGTCGCTTTTTCTTTGAGGTTTAGTGGCATATCAAATGGAGGATAAATTGATATATTTGCTTTTCCATCATCCGGTAAAAGTTCGTTGTTGTCCTGATTGCCCCTATTTTTATTGTTATTGTCATTAAAACCTGGCGACTCACGATGAATAGCTGTTGTAAGTGAAGGTGGTTGAGCAAAAAATTTAGAACCTATAAATAGTCCACTTAAAAAAAATAAAAATGATAGAGGAATAACTAGTTGAATTGGCACAATAACCTCCTGTAATAAAAAATTAATAGTACTTTCAAACCAAGTCATTTCTCGCTTAAGTGTTAAAAAGGATATATAGTCTGAATTTTGATTACTTTCAGAAGCCACTTTGTTAAATACATTTTTAGGAACTAATCCTCTGCTTACTTGGTAAAAAAAAGCTGATAATAAATACTCTTTTAAAGACTCTAAAAGCAATGCTAATGGTTGATAATACTCGACTTTTGAGTTGTCAGAATAAATAGAATGCCAATTATTAATTAATTGTTGCCAAATTTCTTGGTCAAATTTTAATGACTCCCACGGAGACGTAGCTACTTGTTGAGGATTTGTGAAGTAATTATAAATTAGTTCTAAATCAGAACGGATGTCATGATTAAACTTCTCTTGGCAATAAACCCAAGCAGAGCCTGATTTGAGTAGTAACCAGTAAACTGCTTCTTTAGGAATTATTTGATTCAGTAACTGAGGTAAAAGGCATTTCACTCCATTCGCTAGTTTTTCTTTAGGAAACTGAGGACGAATATTTTTTTGAAATTCTAAAGAAATAGTTTGATACTCATCAGCGTTGTCCTTAGACCTTTTCACATTCAACCACGTCAAAAATTCCGGCAGAGTCTCTGGAATGACCATTGCTCGCAGGGTAATTAGCCTTACCATTTGAGGACTATAAATTTTCTGACTAATTGCAGCTTTTGCTCCCTGTCCATCAAATAGGCTGTGCCAATATTGTTGAGAAATTTGCTCATTCTCTAAAGCTTTATTTATCACTTGCACTGCTTCGGGTTTGACTTGGGAACTATTAATCAAACCTCGAATTGCAGATTTAAGCGCTTCTTCATCCGCCACAACTGGTGCTGAGAATTGTGGCACATTCTTAATGACTCTGTCTAAGATTTCATAGGCTCGTTGACTCGCCGCCTGAATCACCTGAAACCGCCTAGGTTGTTCCAGGGCTTCTACATTAAAAGCCCACGAGATAGGTTGACCGTTCATAGCAGCTTTTTTAATTGCCAAAATATTGATGACTTTAACATCGTCTTGCTGTCCCGGCGTTAATAGAAGTGGCTCTGGAGTATCTAAAGATAAACTTTCGACCTCTGGCGATGATGCTGAAGCAGTTCGAGCAGATACTACATATAAGTTAGGTTGTCCAACAATTTTGGTGTCAAAAGGGTGAAAGGTTGGTAGGCTTTGACTATCGAACCAAGCTAGGATTTTCCACAAGCTGTTTGGGTCTTGACACAAAAAATAACGATACACAGATAAACTACGCCCTATCTCATCTCGTCCCCGTGTAACTAACGCCACTACAGACCAAGCTTCCTCTCTACTCCTAACAACACGACCAATAATTGCAGGTCGATCGCTGGATGCCCCCTCAGTAACAGCAAATTCGCGATTGGCAATAGAACGTTCAACAGCAGGCGGAATGGATTCCAGTGTCGTGTTCATGTACTTTCCAGTGAATCCCCTCGACACCCAGCCACCATCAGCTGTTCTTTCTGGGCGAATGCCGGTACTAAATTCGTGAATTTCAATAGTGACTGGATTCATCTGTTTAACCCTTATCTAATTCTTTGTGACGATCGCCTGTACACAGCCAATACATCGGAGCCACTAAGCCGAATGGTCTCCAGCGCTTGGGATCTTTAATAACTGCAGCAACTCCATCTCGAGTGCGGCTTAGTAAATGCACATTTGGTTCTGGAAAATTATTTCCCAACATCCCAAAGGCTGAAGCCGTAAAGTATTCCACCGTTCCGGCTCCCATCTGCTGCCAAGTTTGTAATTTTCGGTAAACCTGAGGAAAGCGAGCCTCAGCAATAAAAGCAGGTTTGTGGCGATTTACCCATAACTCTGTTTGTTCGCACTTGGTCAGCACCAGCGAGATTCTCCGCTTTTCACCCCCGATATCAGCACGATCTAACGCTGTCAAAAATTTCTCTAAACCTGCTGCATACTCTAAATCCTTACGACGACTGTTACCATCAACTAAAAACAGAATTCCTGTTGCTAGCAAACAATCATCCAAGTAATCCAGTAGTTGTGAGCTTCCTGCTTGGTGGAGGAGATCGGCAAAAAATTCTCCCGCGTAGTCTTTACAACTAATATTGAGGTTTACCAGTTGCGAACCAATTGTCGTTTTGGGATTCTTCCAAGAAAACTGTCCTTTAAGAGTAATCCTGAGAGTGTAGTCCTTGGCATTAGATGCACTAGTATCAAGATTGCTGGGCTCAAGAGCTAGCCCTTGTTCCAGCAGATTTTGAGCCTTAGTTATAAGTTCCTCTCCGGCTTCATTAACTGGAATGACAGACTGTACTGGACTCAAAGGGTCAGCATTAGGCCAACGTGCCAGAGACGCCATATAAGTTGTTTTCCCAGAAGAACGATCGCCAATAACCCGCAGTACTGCACTACTTTGTTGAGGTTGAGGAGCTATTTTCTTAAACAAATTACGCATCATTTCTTATTCTCCTACCAGTACTGAGCCAATAAAGAGGGGAAATTAAGTTGTAAGGCTGCCAACGATATGGCTCTCGTAAAACTGAATTTCTATTCTGAGTTCCCCATTCCTGAATCCGATTTGGTCGAGGGTTATTGCGTCCAAGAACCCCAAAGGTTGAAATCGCATAGAAGCTTAAATTGCAAGGAGGTATTTTCTCTTTCAGAACAGCTTTTGTTTTAGGTAGGTGAACACCAAATAAATCAATTTCTGGCTCTAAACGACCAGGCCAGAGTTCACCTCTCTCACACTTACTCATTGCTACAGCTAAGCGCAAATCCTTGATTCTTCCATTAACATCTATCAATTCAATAAAATGTTGTAACACCCTGCTGTAATGTTTATCTGTTTCCCTTGTCCACTCAGTTAACATAATCAAGCAACCAGCTACATCTTTGGCTATACATTCATCAAGGAATTCTTTTTGTATGTAATTGGTTGAACCTATTTCTAATTCATCAAAAATTTCCCCTGGGTAATCTCTAACTGCCAGGTTGATTCGCTCTTTTCCGTGCAATAAAGTTTGGACTTCGATATTGAAAGAATAAACAGGTACATCATCAATCGTTTTTACTAAAACGCCTGTAGGCTCTAGCGATGCACCTTCAATAATAATGGTTTCAGCTTTTTCCGCCAGATTTCTTGTGTCGTCATTAATAGCCTGTACCTTAAAATTTTTAGTCTTCCCACCAGGTTGTACTGGCTGGTAAGCTAAAGCGGCTAAATAAGTAGTTTTTCCCGAACCTCTTGGACCAATGACACGAATATTGCCCATATTTTTCTCTCCATCACCTAGCCAAAAAACTACCTAAATATATCCACGGTAATTCCAATAAAGAGCGATTATAAATACTAGTAATAAAGCAACGAACTGATAAACCTAAAGAATTTTTGTTAATTTGTTCTAATTGAGAATGAATTGGTCTAAAGTATTTTTGTAAAACATACATATGGCGTTGCTGCCAATTCATTTGAGCACTGTTGGGTTTATAGCCAAGCTGAAATGCTTCTGTTTGCAAATCACAAAATAAGTCAGCTTTATTTAAACAAATAAGAATATGTCTTGCCTTAGGGCAATCTTGATGGAAAAACTCTACCCAACGGTCAAATCTATTGCACCACTGCTGTTGATTCATAAATTGCTCTGTGTCTACACCGGAATTAAAAGTGAGTCCCCGATGTGGTGGCAGAATAAGCAAAATTCCTTCACTTTGACTTATCGTATCTAAGAATTTACGCCATTCATTTTGGTTATCGACTTGCCAACTTTTTCTCCAAACCTCCCCTGGTGTATCTATCCAATCTACAATGACTTGTTTGTTTCCTATAGGAAGACGTACTTGGATATCTAAGTAACGGTCATAAGTTGCGTAATTAGAATCTGTTGCTTTAAATTCACCTGTTTTGCTATCATAAAACTGTTGTTTGAGGTTTTCATAATCCAAGCTTTTCACTTTTACATATTCATTGTTAGGATTAGCTAATTCCATTGCTAAATGGGTTTTACCAGTTTTGCGATCGCCTATATAAATGATTCCCACATTTATCTATCCTCGTGTATTACATAAAATTAAAATTATGGTTGTGTCGTTTTAAGTATTGTAGGCTTTTTAGTTGCTGCATCAATAGCACTCTTGATGTCTAGATTATCAGTACTACTGAAGTCAGTTCATAAAAATTATAATCATCAAAAGATATAGAATCCGATTCTAAAACAGTTTGATTTCCATAAATATAGTTCAGTTCTACGTAAAAACTAAGATTTTTCTTTGCTTTTTGATGTGATTTTAATCACAAGTTGATGTGATAAAGAAGAATGACTGAGAGCCTGTACAACGTTGCCAAGAGCGTTCCATCCTGTAAAAGCTTTTTTCCGGCAAGAATGTAAAGATTTGTGATTCAACTTTTGCATTTTATATCAAATTTTTTGTAAGGTTAACCTAATTGCTAACTTCCACAATCTTTCTAAAATCTCTGTTTTTTATTCTGCAAGTACTCCCGCGATTTTTTCTTGTTTGCGATCGCTTATCTATTCTCATAATTTCAACCGTGCTTTTTGCGTGGTTGAAAATGCGGAAGTACTCACAGGGGATTACTTTCAGGGAAACACCTGAGTGTAATGGGCAATGGATAATGGCACTGATATACGCGATCCGCTTTAAGTCATTTAATTTCTATAACTACACTTAACAGAAATTTGGTTTCTCGAAAGAATTTTTACAATGATTTAAACTTTTCTTAAGTAGTATATTTTTCTCCTTACTGCTTTTTCTTCAAACTTGGAGTTAAGTATTCTGGAATTCCATCTAACTGAATAAGGTTACATCCAAGCTTGTAAGCAAACTCTATTGATTCTCCTGCACCCAATGCACTGTAAAAGCCTGTTGCAAATTTAATTGCAGCTTTGTCACCAATTTTCTTATTCATACCAATGACGTAGGGGATATGTTTAGCGATCACTTCTGCTTGGACTTCTGAATAACAAGCGTTAAGAGTAACGCACTCAATATCACCTGAAAATAACTTGAATAGTTCAGCCAATGCCTGTGTATCTACTAACTGCACATTTCCAGTTTCATCTTCCAGTACAAGACCATTTTCCCCTGTATTGTGACCACTAAAGTGGACAAATTGGGGTTTAAAGTCTAACAGTGCCTGATAAACGTCTAGAACACGCACAGCCCACTTTTGTTTTAGGTCAAATTGTTCTCGCTTCTTGGCTCGTTGCAATCCTGCGTCAATTTCTCTTACTTCTTTGTCTAATTGTAAAGGTGAGGTAGTTTTTGGATTCGCACACAGAACGAGAATTGTTTTAGTATGTGCGACCTTAACTTTGTCATCCTGTCCTTCACATAAATCTTTCATGTAACTCGACACATTTCCTACAACCGAACTCTCCCCTGATACTATAGGAGAGCAAATATTTGTGCCAATTTTTACTGAATTGTTTTTCATGTCTTAAGTACTTGGTTTTGGAATAAAGCTAAAAAAATCGGCTAAATACTGTTATTCACATTATTAAACTTGACTAACAACGTCCCCTACGACAGAACCTCCACCTGATACTATAGGAGACCCATAGTTTGTTCCAATCTGAACAGAATTATCAACTGACGCATCTAAAGTTTCAAAATTAAAAGTAATAGCTTTCAATTCATCGCTATTCATGACTGTATATAATTCCAAAATGACTTTTTTTATAAAATTCTCACTTTTACTAACTAAAATAGTTTTAGTACCTCCATTCGTATAAATAGTCATTCCATACTTTTCTTTAATTTTATTTAAATTATGTTGAAAAAATAACCAAGCAACAAATGCTAAGGTTAAAAAACCTACAATTTTCGCTTGTGTGTTGGGAATGAAGAGCAAGAAAATACCTATCACAAGCACAGCCCAGTAAAAGCTTGGCGTTGACTTTGTAGTTGTCAGGTTAACTAACCCAATACTAGAAATATTGTGAATTTGATAAACTACATTTCCAAATATTAAAGTTTTTCCTCTTAGTTTTAAAATCGGCGTTTTTATTGTAGCTTCATTAATTGCATCGTCTGGCAAAAACTGGCTTAGCATTTTAAATATTTCCTTCTTTCAATTTGTCGTTCAATATCGTGCTGACCCAATACTGCTGGGATAAGAATTTTTGTAGATTGGACAAAACGCAGGTAAACCCAATATTTATTGACATTTGTTGGGTAACGCTTATGCATTCTACCCAACTTACAATTTCCCAAAACCTACGCAGAATTGCCCTAGGTCGGGCTAACCCTCCTACCCTTCGGGAAAGCTTCTCTTCGAGACGCGATCTGATCGCGAACAGGGCTGGCTCCCCAATCTAGATAATTTCACCGTTTGATCTATCCCTGGCAGTATTATATGCTGACTAATTAGTCATAAGTTTAATATTGAGAATTTGCAATTTTTGAGCAAACTCCTATATAAGTCAGAGGTTAAAACTTGAGAGTCTTACAAACACTAAAGGTATTAAGAGTATTCCTAAGTTCTTTTGGATTTTGAATAACGTTTGGAAAAGTGGATAAGTAGATACGCTATTAATAGTTCTAATAGTTTACATAAAAGCTATGAAAGATGGCAACGTAAGTAACGTTGCTTAAAATTTACTTTATAAATTACATCTGAGAAAATCATAAACTCTTTATATATCTGGCTGCTACCAGTAGCTTTAAACATAATGATTATATTTCAATCCATATGGTTTGTACCTAGCCATAAGTACAGTTTTGACCTAGCAAAAAGACTAGGTGCTGATTCAAGACTGCAAGGGATAAGAGTTTTTGTAGGTTGGGTAAACACTTGAGAAACCCAACAAATGCTTGTATATGTTGGGTTTCGTTCCTCAACTCAACCCAGGTATTTTCTATGCGCTTTTACACGTAGAGGACCTAAGGGGGTGACAAAAAGGGCGCTTGATGCAGATAGAATAAGCTCCATAGCTCTTAGACCTCGTTGATAATACTTCCATTTATTGCGACATAATCTTATTAATTCTGAGACTAAGTCTTTACACGGTTCTATTAGATGCCTCTCTACCCTGTAACCCACCTCTACGACTAGCAAGTTCTTTTGCTATTTCTTCTTCATCTAATAAAAGTTTACCAGAAGTAACTATCTTTTCACGTATTTGTCGCAAACGTTTCCCTAGTGGAGTTTTATCTATAGAGTGTTTCAAATGAATAAATTCTACAAATTCTAAAACTTGTTGTTGTTTATTAGCGTGGAAGTTCTCGCCACTTTTCTAGTAATTCTTGTTCTGCTGCACTCATATTGGTTTCATCTGTTTTACTATAATTAGGAATTTTTGAATCAAATCTCTGACACAATTTGGGAAATTCCAGTTTCCTACAAAGACGGGATGCGCGTTCCCGCCCGGATTTATGCAACAGAAAAATTAATACAGGATTTAGATGAAGCTGTTTACGACGAAGTGACTAATGTAGCTACATTACCGGGAATCACTAAGTATGCTTTATTTTTCTCCAAGAGTTTGTCTATTATAAGGACAGCGAACTGTTACTGTTGCGATCACAGCAAATTAAGTTTGACGAAACAGACGGTAAATACAAATTAACAGCAATTACCCAAGGAGAAACCCTTGATCGCGATCGCCACGAACAACGGGTAGATGTCAAAGCTGTTACCTTACATCGTTTTCAATTAGAAAAAATGAATGATGGTTGGACTGCTATGGTCATTCTTGATATTTAAGACCCTCTGTAGATGCTGTCCCAGTATTTTTGAACGAGCCGCTCGTACACTGTGTTCATTTGAATGTATGCATTTATACTATTTAAGTGTGCTTCTATAGCCTGTTCATATAGGAGCAGGAATTGAGTATTTTTTCCTTTTAAAGATTGAATTGTTACATTAAGATAGAAAAAATCTACGTAATACTTGAGAAATTGATGGTACGCCTTGATAAACTCACCATACTCAAGGGAAACGCAGGGATTATTTGGACAGTAAGGAAACATAAGACTTGTGGGTTAGTTTCTTCGCAAGATAACCTCCTTTGCTCCCCTACAACCTCTCTCGTTAGAATCAATCAAGATTAAGATTAAATGTAAATATAGTTACATTTAAGGCTAATGATTTTCCTTAGGGAAAGTACTACTGCTTGCATCACCAAGCCAAGGTAAATTTGGGCTCTTGTCTCGGCGATATTGCTGTTTTAGAATCAGTATATCTGCATGAGTCTGTTTTATCAATGCATTGTACAGATTGACACCACTGCGTTGCACAGCAGCTTGACTAGACATTCGGTTTTCTGGGGCGTGAGAGTCAATCCACTTTAGTTGTGCTTCTGCTGCTTGTGCTACAGCTAAAAGACCATGTTCGTCGCCTTGAGCGTGAGCTAAATGCATAGCGGCGTACAACACATGATAAGCCGATTCATAATATGTTTTCTCCAAAGCTTCCTGGCTTATTGCCATAAGACGCGAGTACATATCGTCATCTTCTCTATGTAAACTATCTTGCATAATGTTTTTTCAGTTTTCATGGGTTGGCAGCTATATTATCTTTAGCTTAACCTCAGCAAGACCACAACTTGTTGTTCTTGAAAGCGTTGTACGGGTAGCGATTACAACCCGTGATGAATGAAAAAAACACAATTTTCCTTGACACCCGGTGGTTGTCAGGGCGAACAACCGTACCTTACGGGAAGGCTTCGCCAACGCCCCTACACCCCCACACCTCATGTTTTTTGAAAGAAAATTCACCAGTACAGCATGGCGGAAATAAAGCTACCATTTGAAGGAAGTAAAAAGCTGACAACATAAGGGTTCAAACTATTTAATGCGTGACTTTTTACTTTTGTCTTCTTGTACTAGTGGTCCCCCACATAAATTTTGATAAGCAGCGTTTTTCAGAAACCCGGTTTCGCAGAAGTTACCGGGTTTCTTGGTACCTGTCGAAATTAATGTGGTCAATTACTAATTATCGAACCTTAAATCTAGCTGTCCATAAACATTAATACTGAATGAAAATTCGATATTAAGGTAGTTATGCTCATATGTTGTGGGCAAAGGCGCAAAGGGAGCTGCTCGCTTAACAGCATTGATTGCGACTTCATCAGTAACATCATACCCAGAACTGCTGGTAATCTCAAGTTTGCTGACCTGACCTGTACGGTTTATTGTAAAAAGAAGCACAGTTCGCCGCGAAGATTGAGTCAATCCAGGTATCCACTGCTGACGTACTTTTTCCTGTAATTGGGCTAGGTATGGACCTAAATCGTCTTTACGCGCATCAATACCGTCAACCGCTCGGTTTAAACGGTTAGAATTAGGCAAAGCTGCTAGGGAATTGTCTTCAAGATCGCGTTGAGATAAAGAAACTGGTCCTCCCAACTTACTCGCTGCACCTGGTTTTCTAGATTGCTGAACTTGGGGAGGTGATTGCGAAGCTCTTCTAGTCGCCAATTGTCCAGATGTGGATGTTGCAGCCACCTGATTTCTATCTTCCTGACGAGATGCTGGCTTCTGCAAGGGTTTGGATGCTGGCGATGTCATGGAAGGTACCAATGCTGTTTGTGACCGTTTCGGTTCTGGTGGTGAGACTTTTGGCGGAACTAGTGTTGGTTTAGGTTTAGGTGTTAGTTGTCTAGGAATGGATAAGCTGGGTGCTGTTTGAGGCGTTGGGGGTGTAGTGTTTGGTTTAAGTGCATCAGCCAAACGTTCGGTTGTCTGTGCTGTGGGAGAGGATTGTGGGGATGGGGGCGGAACTGGTGTTGGGTTGGCTTTGGGTGCTGGTGGTTTGGGAATGGATAAGCTGGGTGCTGTTTGAGGAGTTGGGGGTGTAGTCTCTGGTTTGAGTGCTGTTACCAAACGTTCGGTTGTCTGTGCTGTGGGAGAGGATTGTGGGGATGGGGGCGGAAC
>JAWQFQ010000013.1:16644-17705 GCA_035967975.1 Scytonema sp. PMC 1070.18 | reverse complement strand
CTGTTTGAGGAGTTGGGGGTGTAGTCTCTGGTTTGAGTGCTGTTACCAAACGTTCTGCTGTATTTGCTTTTGGAGATGGAGGCGGAACTGGTGTTGGGTTGGCTTTAGGTGTTGGTGGTTTGGGAATGGATAAGCTGGGTGCTGTTTGAGGGGTTGGGGGTGTAGTTTCTGGTTTGGGTGCTGTTACCAAACCTTCCGCTGTCTGTGCTGTGGGAGAGGATTGGGGAGATGGAGGCGGAACCGTTGGTTCAGTGGCTGTTGGTGAAGGTTCCGATAAATCTGTAGATTGTGTAGGTCGGGGTTGTGGTTTTTCAGGTGGTGAACTCGGTGTCACTGCTTTTTGCTGTGTCTGTTTTGGCAGCAATGGCTCCACTAGAGCTGATGGGGGGGCTTGAGGTGTGGTTGCTGGTGCTGGTTTAGCAACAGAAACAGGTATTTCTTTTTTTGCTTTTCCTCCTGCAACAGAATCTCTAGCAGCCCGTTTTGTCGTTTTTGGTGGAGTCTTTGTCTCATCAGGAGGAATTTCAATATACTCTATCGGAATTGGTTGGGCAAGTTCCTGTTGTTGTTTGGGCTTAAACACCTGAAACCAATAAATCCCTAGGAACAATAGAATACAGTGCAGACCGACAGAAGCCATCAGATACAAAACCAATTCTGTAGGGCGATCGCTCCTGTAGCTCTCAAAGTGATGAGACGTAGCCATGTTATTCTGCATACGGTGACAACAGCCTCAAAGACTACACCTATTATTAATAATTTAGCGTCTCTATTTATGGGACTTATGTTGCATTGACATTCATCTAATTATATGCATACAGTTATCCTCCATCATTCGTGAAAGGCGAGGAACGCGGTATCTCTAAGATACCGGGTTTCTGAGGGTTCGATACGGAGTTTCTGAGGTTTTGCAATTTTCACACCACCTATCTATAGTACCTGTCATCTCTTCTGTCGTACCTGCCATCTCTTCTGTTGTACCTGTCATCTCTTCTGTTGTACCTGCCATCTCTTCTGTTGTACCTGCCATCTCTTCTGTTGTACCTGCCATCTCTTCTGTT
>JAWQFQ010000013.1:0-16544 GCA_035967975.1 Scytonema sp. PMC 1070.18 | reverse complement strand
GTACCTGTCATCTCTTCTGTTGTACCTGTCATCTCCGCGATCGGCAACAGAGAACTGAGCTCGGCAACCATTCCTCACCCAAATACGATTTCTGCTATAGCCCCAATTTCCTCTACAGCTCGCATCAGACAATTGTCTAATTAGCCTCACTCTACCACTTGTATTTACCGAACAAGTATTTCTCCGATTATTCTGGCTTTCACAAGTTATAGTTTGCTGAGCAGAAGCTGGGGTAGCAATACTGAAAAATGTACCAATACTAAGACTGGCAACCATGAAGGTGGAAGCAATGAATGAAGGACGAATAATCATAATTATTAGTTGTATGTCTTCAAGAGTAAAAAAGAAAGTTTTTTCTTCATGCTAGCTCAGATTCTACAATAGAAAATCTATCTATGAAGTTATATCTAAAGCCTGAGACAATACTGCTCTATTAATAATGGATGAGGTGCAGTCAAACCCATTAACTTCTGCAAAACTGGGTTTCTAATTTTCGCGCTTCCCTTGTAGTACTGAAGCTGACGGGGTGACAACTTCGTCTCAAAGCCTCGAAAATTCTTCATGATGAGAGCATAGTTGTTACGTTTCAGAGAAGGGATGAGGTAGGGGGAGCGTTGTACAGTAGAATTGAAACGATACATATGTGAAGAACTTTCACGGTGCAGGATACAATTGCGTGACAGTTTTGGAGAAAGAATAGGTTGAAAGTATATGGTCACTGAGCGGGTACGGTGGACTACTGCTGATTTGGAACTGTTACCAGATAACGGCAACCGCTATGAGATTGCGATGAGATTGTCAATGAAGAATTA
This sequence comes from Scytonema sp. PMC 1070.18, assembly GCA_035967975.1. GTDB lineage: Bacteria > Cyanobacteriota > Cyanobacteriia > Cyanobacteriales > Nostocaceae > Scytonema. The sequence continues at coordinate 15,732 of JAWQFQ010000013.1, read as the reverse complement.
TTTGTGACACGGGCACCACATTGGAAGCATCAAAAGTTTTGTACCAAAATCTCTAATTTTCGCTTATCCGAGCAGTATTACGCCTACCCCCAGTTTTGACGGGCGAGACGCCCGTACCACAAGAAATTTTTGTATATTTTTTTATTTGGAAGTCCCTAAACCGTTTTAACGGGTTTTAGCTTTTAGCCCGAATTTTAATTCAGGGCTACTTCCCATAAACTTTATCATCAAACCCCCAAGACTTGCCTTGATTTCTCAAGAACTTCCTTAGGACGAAATGGTTTAGTCAGATACAAATCAGCACCGACATCAATACCTTTTTGTTTATCAAATTCCTGTCCCTTTGCTGTTAACATCACAATATAGATATCGGTCATTTGCAGTTCATATTTAACAGTTCGACAAACTTGCAGACCATTCATTTTAGGCATCATTACATCAAGAAAAACTAGGTTTGGTTTTTCAGTTTTAATGGTTTCGAGGGCTTCTTCTCCATTTCTAGCAGTGAGTAGTTCAACTCCCTCATCTTCTAGTGCTTCTAGGGCTTGTTCCATTAAAATTACGATATTGGGTTCGTCGTCAACAATAAGAATTTTCTGAGTCATAAGTTTTTAAATTTTGGTATTAAAAATTCAAGGTAGAAGTGTTAGCGATCGGATAGCATAATGAAAAACACATTCTCCAACTCTTTTTCAAACCGCAGGGTTTTCACCAAGTCGGCTTCTTGAGAGAGGATGGAATCGATGATAATCATGTCAGGTTTAGCTAATAGGGCTTTACGGACGCATTCTTGGGGATCGGAGGCTTCAATAACGCTGTATCCCTGAGTCTGTAGTACGTCTGAGAGGATTTTTAAAGTTGATGCATTTTTATCAACAACTAATACCTTTTGACTGGAAATTCCTTGGGAAAGCAGTGAGCTAATTTCGTTGATAAGTTTTTCTGCATTAATAGGTTTAGTCAAATAGCGATCAATACCAATGCGATAACCCCGCTCTTTATCTTCAACAATTGATAGGATGATAATGGGAATATCGGCTGTTTGGGGATCGTTTTTGAGAACGGCTGCTACATCAAAACCGTTAATCTGAGGCATCATTACATCTAGGAGAATGAGGTCAGGACGAGTTATTTTGATTTGGTGAATCGCGTCCATGCCGTCTTTTGCTTCCCGAACGTTGTAACCTTCGGTTTCTAATTGTTGACGAAGCAGTTCACGAATATTGATATCATCATCCACAACCAGAATCGTTTTGCGCTTTTCATTCAAGGCGATGGTTGTTGTGATGACATGTTCTTTCAGTTGTTTAACCAATGCATCTAAATTAAGCGTTACACTGGTTTTGTTGTCACTTTCATAGATGGGAATTATGAATGAGAAAGTGCTACCTTTACCCAGTTCACTTTCAACCCAAATTCTACCGCCGTGATGGTCTACAATTTGTTTGCAAATAGGCAATCCTAAGCCTGTACCTTTGGGTTTATCGGTGAGGGTGTCACCAACCTGTCGAAATTTCTCAAAGACTTTGGGCTGGTCTTCAGGTGCAATACCAATCCCAGTGTCAATAACACTGATACAAATACCATTGTTCTTTTGTTGGACGCGACAGGTGACAGAGCCAGATTCTGTGAACTTAACTGCGTTGGAAATCAAGTTAATCAGAACCTGTAGCAGACGGTGGCGATCACCTACAACCTGAGGTAATTCAGGTTCAATCTCTGTCAGAAACTGTAAATTATTAGTTTCAAACAATGCAGAAGTGGAATTGGCTGCCCAATTAATTAATTCTGTTGGGTCGAAGGGCTGCATTTGCCATTCTACCTTACCCGCTTCCATTTTCGCGATATCCAAGACATCATTAATGAGGGAGGTCAGCCTTTCTGCTTCAGACACGATAATATTAAGATTATCATCCACTCGCTTAATTGTTTTTTGAAGCTTGCGGTCTTCGGCAGAAAGGAACGGGAAAACGTCATTTTCTAGTTTCTCTTTAATAATGGAAGCAAAACCAAGGACAGAGGTGAGTGGAGTCCGAAGTTCGTGGGAAACCGTTGAGATGAAGTCAGTCTTCATTTGGTCGATTTCCTTCTCCGTTGTCACATCACGGATGAGTAGCGCAGAACCGAAGCAGACCCTTGGTTCATTTGCGGCTGTCTTTTTGAAAATGCTAGTAGCAACAGCCTGACCGATACGTTCTTTTGCTAGTAGCACTTCAGCAGCGAACACTTCTCCAGGATGGGACTGGGTTCGTTCTATTAAGTCTGCTAAACCGGGCATTAGCAATTCCCGGTATTTTTGACTAGATACTTCGGTTATTTTTAATGCATACATACCTAAAAAGGCGGGATTGAAATGGGTAATTTGTCCCGAAGAGTTGGTTACCAACAGCCCATCCGCTAAGTTATCCAAAATGGCATTTAAACCCTGCGCTTCTGCCAAGGTATTTTGCAAAGCCGCTGTCCGTTCTGCAACTCTGGCTTCTAGTTCTTCATTGAGTTGTCGTAGCGCGATTTCTGCTTGTTTACGCGCTGTTATATCGGTATTAATCTCTAGTACAGCGCAGGGTTGACCGGAAGAATCGCGTTGCAGAGTCCAACGACTCTGGACGGTCAGTTGTCTAGCATCGCGGGTGATATGTTGCAGTTCTCCTTCCCAAGAGCCTTGCTGTAACAATGCTGTCTGGATTTCTTCTAGTGGTTGTGGGAAGGTAGTTTGTAAAAATGTGGATATGGACTGGTCTTTGACTTGCTCACGAGTCCAGCCGTAGAGTCGTTCCGCCCCTTGATTCCAGTAAGTGATTTTGTCTGTTGTGTCGCGGACGATAATCGCATCACTGGAATGATTCAACATATCCATCAAACGCTGATTTTCGGCTTCTGCTAGTTTGCGATCGTGAATATCAGTACAAGTGCCAACCCACTCCCGGATGCTACCATCTTCTTCTAAAACCGGGGCACCACTGACAAAAAAGTGGCGATAGGAGCCGTTTTTATCACGAATTCGGTATTCAGTTTCATAGAGGCTGCAATTTGCCACAGCAGCACCCCAGACTTCTGAGGTGCGGGGAATATCATCGGGATGAAGGGCATTAATCCAGCCCCCGTTCTCCGCTTCAGCGAGACTTTGACCTGTATAAGCTATCCAATCTGTCAGTTCAAAGCATATTCCTTCTGGTGTACTTACCCAGACAATTTGTGTGGTAGCAGTTACCAGAGAGCGGTACCGTTCTTCGCTATGTTTCAAGATTCGTTTGCTCTGACGCAGGGCTTCCTGCGATCGCTTATATTCAGTAATATCGCGAGCCACTGCATAAATCGTCTGGTTCTCACCCCAGAGTATAGATGCCCAGGTTAGCCATTTGTAAGAACCATCCTTACAACGGTAACGATTCTCAAAGTTAATCGCTGTTCTTTCGTGTAACTGCTGAGCGATCGCGATCGTCGCCTCCCGGTCATCTGGATGAACAAAATCAATGTACGGCTGGGCGTAAAGTTCTTCTGGTAAGAACCCCAAAGTCTTTTGCCAAGATGGATTGAGGCGCTTGAAATAGCCATCCGCTCCAGCAATACACAGCATATCTAGGGATAGACTAAAGAAGTTTTCTGCCTCTTGGAGGGCAGTGGATTGTTGCTGTGATTGTGTTGCTAAAGTTACTTCTAACTCAGTAACTTGCTGCTGCAAAGTTCCAAGTTCTTGAATCATCGTTTGATATATTGTAGTATCCAGAGTAACCGTTTGATTAGACATTCTTAATGTTTCCTTAGTGGTATAATTGACTGGAGTTAGAACAACAGCAACCTTGACAGTAAAGTAGCGTAAAGCTTTAACGAAATTGGGTTATGTTGGAACATCCAGTAAATTCGCTCCGGAGATGAATCATTCACATCTGGTGTTTGCTGCGAAAGCCTCTCGATGAGTTGGATGTGGCGGACTAAAAGGTCAGACGGTTGGAGTATTGGAGTGACTGATGGGATGAAGCCCTCTGCATCAGGAGGAGGTAATGATTCGGTTGAGGAGTTTTGGAGAGCGATCGCTGTCTTTGTAGCAGATATTATGCTGCTTTGTCCAAGAGAAGCATTTACGGTTGAACAACTCACCGGAATTTGAATCCAAAATTCTGTTCCTTCACCCAATTGAGAACGACACTTTAAAATTCCTCTATGTCTGTTGACCACAATTTGGTGGCTGATCGCCATCCCCAAACCTGTCCCTTTACCGACCTCTTTTGTTGTAAAGAATGGATCGTAAATTCGTCGCATGACATCCTCAGTCATACCCGATCCATTATCCGCAATGCGAATCACAATCCACTTGTCATCAACAGTTTCGGTACGAATGTGAATAGTTGGGGTAAAGTCTTGTTTGTGATTGCTTAAATCCCACTTCCGACACTCTATCTCGTCTTCTAGCGCATCAATAGCATTTGCCAAGATATTCATGAAGACCTGATTCAACTGTCCGGGGTAACACTCAACTAAGGAAAGTTCCCCATAGTCTTTAACAACCGCAATCCCAGGATGGTGAGGAGCAGCTTTTAGACGATGGTGAAGAATCATTAACGTACCATCAATACCTTCGTGGATATTGACAGTTTTCATCTCCGCTTCATCATGACGGGAGAAGTTTTTGAGGGATTTTACAATCTCTACAATGCGATTGGTACCCACCTTCATAGAATCCAGCAGTTTGGGGAGATCCTGCATGAGAAATTCTAGATCGATATTGTCTAGCTCTGATTGCAGCTCTTGTGGAGGAACGGGGAAAACCTCTTGATAGCTCTCAAGCAGGTGTAGTACTTTTGTCGCATACTCTGCGACATACTTCAAGTTACCGCAAATAAAGTTAACTGGATTGTTGATTTCATGAGCGACTCCGGCGATGAGTTGTCCCAAACTCGACATTTTCTCGCTTTGAATTAACTGGGTTTGCGCGAGTTGCAAATCGTGGAGGGCTTGCTGAAGGAGTTCTGCTTGAGCTTTTGCTTGAGTAGTGGCTTGACAACTTTGTTCGTAAAGTAAAGCTTTTTCAATTGCGATCGCCGTTTGAGAAGCAAAAATACTCACAAGTTTGAGATGTTCGGTGGTGTATGAGTCAGTTTTGTGTGAACCAATGGCGATCGCTCCGATTACCCGTTCCTTCGCGCGCAACGGCGCACACACCAAAGCACTCATATTTTTTGTTGGTCTTTTTAATCGTGGATCGGCTTGGACATCATTGACAATTTCTGCTCGACCCAATTGCACAATATTCCCAATTATTCCTTGACCCGGTTCCGGGCGATCGCTGTCAAAAAATTGACCAAATTCAGCAATGATTTCAAATGCACTCGCATCTGGGTTAAGAAGCAAGATTGTACCCGCAGTCGATTCCATTAATTGACTTATTTCCTGAAGCACGAGTTGAGCAATCTGTCGCTTATCCAGGCTTGTTGTGAGTTGAGTCGAAATATCTTCAAACAAATCAATTTCTTGGTATCGCTCCAGCAATTCTTTAGCAAGTACCTTCTTCTCAGCCTCCTGTTTTGCCAGCAGCGAGAGTAAATTAGCCACTAAAGTCGCCTGTTCTCCCCCAACCACCCAACCGATGACCTCTCCCGACACCTCAATAGGATGTCGGTTGTCCGAAGTTTGCTCCCCAATGGTCATCAGTTTCGTGCCATCCATCTGCTCAACATCAATGGCAGTATTAAGTATACCGACTAAATTCTCAAGTAGAGATAGCAACTCTGGTTTGTTAAGAATCCTTTTAAGGCTAATTGACATGAAACATCTCCAGAGACTTCAAGCCCTGCTCCACAAAACGGTATATGAGAATTTCTAGCAATAAATCTACTACTTTACTCATATCCACTGACTCCTCAACTCCTAAAAGTCAGTATGCCCATCTATTTGTGAAATCTCATACCTATTTCAAAAATGTTTGTGACATCTTGAGTAATTCGCCGCTATAAGAAACAAGCTGGCTCTTGTCAGATTTTGGCGTTCAACAGAGAAACTCGTTCCTCTCTCTGCCTCAATACTACTCGGAAAGAGCGAAAATTAGAAACCCGGTAACTCCCATTACTGCTGTCTACCTTACCGTCCTTAACCCCTTTATCGCGAATTAAGGAGTCTGAAACTCCTGTAAATTCGTTCTCAGATTTTCACTTTGTCCGCGAACTCATACTAAGACGCTGCTAAAGAGTCGGTATCTATATGCTCAGATTGCCGGACTTTCGTAAGTTCATTGCTAAGAAAATCGTCAATTTTTGACACCACAGTACAATGCTGTAACTTAATACCGAGAGCTTCGGCTACCTCGATTACAGCATCAAAGCTAGCATTTTGGTAATCTTTATTTTCGTATTCTTGTATTTGTTCGGATGTGAATTTAGTAAGTGCAGCCAGTTCCTTGAGACTAATTTTTTTGGCTATTCTGGCTTTAACTAAAATCTCTCCCATCTCCGAAAGTCTGGTATTTGAAGTTTGTAAAATTAAAGTGTCTTCTGGATTATGGTCTACTAAAGATTCATATTCTGCTATTTCGTCTAGCAGGTTTTTAATTTGAGCAAAGTAAGAATCAATGATTAGCTGCCAACCTTCGGGGTCTTTTTGCTTTTTCTCTTCATTTTGGGACAAACTAATAATCGCTTGTTGAAATTTTCCTATCCAAGATTTAGTTACTTGATATTCATGCTCATTTTTAATCATGGCTCCCACTCCCGTAGATTAATAGCTATAATGCCTTTTCGGTTTTGCTGCCTGTCCCGTTGGAAAAACTCTATTGACATTGTAGACTCATCCACAGGTTGGTCAGATGGATAAATTTCACCTCCATACCTAGCTTTTTGCGCTGCACTGTTATAAAAATTTAATAACAAGCGTGCATTTTTCCTCAAGTACTCGATATCTACATCATCGCGGTCCCAGCACATATCGAAATCTTGAGGATTTGATTCAGATGTTACAAAACTTCCATTTAAATACGCAGTCCGACATTTAGCAGCCTTGAGTAGCTTTAATACGAATTCAATTCCATTAATTAAATTGCGGCGGCGTAGATTATACCCAAACCTCTCTTTAAACTCATCCCAATCACAAAAATGCACGCCTGGTGGTAGATTACCATTTTCATCAAAGTAAGGAATCATTAAGCGCGAAAAAGAACACCGAATATTTTCCTTATAGGATACCATTAAAGCTAATTTTAATTAGTTCAATATCTGTAATGGGCAGATATTGAACTAATCTTTTGAATCCCATTTATATTGTGAGTTGTCAAATCAATAGTGTTATAAAGGGCTAAATGCTTAAAAACCTCGCCTATGTTTTTCATAGACGAGGATTAAAAAGCCACAAACTACTGGAGAAACGCCATTAGCCTACAAGTTTCTTGACTGTATTCATAATGCCTTCGGGGTCAATTCCTTGGTGGGGAAATTGTTCCCACAATCCACCACAGCCCTCTTGGTGAATTCCAAGGTGGGCGTATTTTGGTGTTAATCCGCGCTCAAGTAACCAAGTTCCGAAGCGGCTACCCAATCCCGTACGGCGGTTCAGGGATTCAACAACTAATACGAAGGGAGCTGTACCGACTTTCGCAAGCATTTCTTCGTCAATCATGTTAAGTGTAGGCTTATTGATTAAGCCGACTTCAATTCCTTGCTGTTTGAGCCGTTCTACAGCATCAAGAGAACGGTACAGTCCATCACCAAAGCTGACGATGTAACCAGCACTACCTTCGCGGATGACTTCATCTTTACCAGGGACAAAGGTGTAGCCTTCGCCAAACAAGTCTTTACCGTTAGCGTTGAGGATGTTTGGTACTTTGGAGCGGGTGGAGAAAATGAACCGCAATCCTGGATCGAAGAACACTGCTTCAACACAGGCTTTCATTTGAGCAGCGTCTGCGGGGAAGTAAAGCCGTGTTTCATAACTATCATCTAACCCGTTATCGGCAAACATATTGTTTAAACCGAAGTGACAGGTATTATCTGCCATGTCATCTACGCCGGAGTGGGAGAAGTGACACAGAACGTTGGAGTAGTTCAACCGAGCCATTGTGATTTCGGAAATACACATTTCCAAAAAGGCGCTGAAGGTACCGAAGATACCTTGCTTGCCTTTCTCCATACCAAATCCAGCGGCAGCGGAGAAATTACCTCTCTCCATAATACCAGAACTGACAAAGATTTCTGGGTAGGCGTCGTGAATTTTCTTGAGTCCGCAAGAACCTTCTAGGTCACTGTCAATACACATGACCTTTTCTTTGCGCTCGGTTTCACTCATGCGACTGAGGATGGAGACCACCGCTTCACCAAACACGTTGCGGTTTGAACCCATTTTATCGCCAGAACCTTGGTAGGCATAACCGTGTTTCGGTTTTTCAATGCTCTTCAGAAATTTTACGGCATCGGTTAATCCGCGCTTTTCCAGGTAGGCGATCGCCTTATCGACTGGAATAACATCATGACCGTGGGTGGAACCTTCGATCCCCTCAATACCCACAGCCATTTTCCGCTTATTAACGACAGCAACGGGTCCATCAGTCGTTACGGCTGCACACAAACGGCGGTACAACTCATCTAAGTCTTCGCCATCCCCCTCATCCACGGTTAGTCCATGACCTGAGAGTGTCTTGGTAATATCAAAACCGGGCAAGTAATCGGAGGGATGACCAGCAATTGTGACATCGTTGTCATCAATAATCATCTTCACGTTTAGATTCTTCGCAACCGCCAAACGTGCTGCTTCTGCGTCATTGCCTTCCTGCTCTGAACCATCAGACCCAAGACAGATGACAACTTTGCCGGGATTCGCCATTGCTACACCATTGATGTAGGGCCATACGTGTCCCAAGCGTCCGCCGCTAAACTTTACACCAGGGGTTAATCCGAGTTCGGGGTGACCGGGTAATTTCCAGTGGGCTTCGCGGTAATGAACAAGATTCTCTACAGGTAGTTCCCCGTGCAGAACAGCCATGAGGTACTGTGTCGCAACACGGTGTCCCGCTTCATCAAAGAAGATAGGTACAAATTTATCTGGTACACCTCGGAAGAATGCATCCAGAATAACGACTTCTGGCACTGTATCATAAGCACCACCAGTGTGTCCGCCAACACCTTTGGCTGCGCCCGTAGCTGTGAAGAACACAATTGCATCACGACAAAGCTGAATGTTAGCTTTGAGTGTTTCCCGTTGCTCATTGGTGAGCTTGGGATTTGTTGGATCTAGTGCCAATGGCTTGTAGGTACCGAGATCGATTGGAAAGTTTGCGATCGCTGTTGTCATGGCTGATTTCCTAAATGTCACTAATTGGCACATACAGAACCGCTATCATGAACGGTTCCCTTTGAAACAATCCGTTATAGTGGATATCAGTAAAAACTTACCCGCGCTACACTAAGCGAAACACTCTTAAGTTTATCGCGAATATCGGCAGTATGCTGTGGAGAATGTCAGCGAGACTCCAAAGAATTGGTACAATGAAACTGCTGCAAAAACACAGCAATCCCGTTGCGGAACTTCTCCTCACATTAATAATTTTGCAACCTAACTCAGCCATTGTTAGCCGTCTTAAGACTGCTTTAATGGCTTGAACGTGGCTGAACTACTTTTCAATTCAAAGGCAAGTTATAAATAAGTATAAATGCTTATTGTCATTATAGGCAAGAGGAAGGAAATTTTTTTGCTCCCTCACCTCTTACTCCCGATCCCTCACCCCTGATTGGGTTGCTGAGGGGCTTTTGGCAAAAATATCAAATACGTTCCGCCCAAACCCTCTACAATTGTGCGTGTATTAGCAACCATCATTTTCTGATAACTCTCTCCCTCACTTCCTGGCGCACTCAAGTTATCAGCAAACAACTTTCTCTGTGAAACTTTTGCTTCTGCTTGTTCAGCTAAAGTGTTCATAAAAGTAGAGTTATTTGTTGCTTCAACAAAGACTGTTGGGATTCTATTTTTGCTAATGAACCTAATCAATGCTCGCGATCGCTGAGAAGTAGGTGTTTCTTGATTACTAATACCGATGACAGCACCTGCATATGAAAGACCATAGGCTTTGGCATAATAACCCATTGCATCACGGCTTGTAATGAGCTGGCGTTGTCTTTCAGGAATACTCTCAATCCGTGCGTTTATCCAAGCATCTAATTGAGCCAACTCATTTGTAATTTTTTTAGCATTACTCTTATATAAAGTTGCATTTTCAGGGGCGGCTTTACTGAGATAACTACTGATAACCTCTACCATGCTGCTAGTATTTTTGACATTATGCCAAACATAAGGGTCGGGTACTGTTGTGGCATCTTCCTTAAATTGCAATGGCTTTGGTACAGCACGTTGAGCAACTGCGACTACTAGCTCGTTATTTTTACTTTCTTGAATAAGTCCACTAAAATTTTGTTCTAAATTATACCCATTATAAAGAATCAGTTTAGCCTGCTGAATTGCTTTACTGTCCTCTGGTTTGGGTTGATAAAGCAAAGGGTTAGTATTTGGGGGAATCAAGCAAGTCAAATTGATTGTCTGCTGTGCAATTTGCGAGGTTAAGTCACATAGGACACTTGTTGTGACAACAACTTTGGGAAGATTCTTAGTCAGTTCATCAGCGCTGACGGTTGTGGTGGTGGAAGTTTTTTCTACATTATTTCGATTGCACCCAAAGAAACTTATGGTCAGAGTCACAAGGACAATACGTAGGGATTTTGTAAATAGTACTTTTTTTAACATAACAACTTCTGTGGCGCTTACATATCCAAATATCAATGATGGCGCATTTGAAAAGATGGGTGTAGGGTGTAGGGTGTGGGGGTTGTGTTTAGAGGGATCCAAATAAAAAAGTCTTCACAAATTTCTTGTGGTACGGGCGTCCTCGCCCGTGAACGAGGGGAAGTGGGCGTCCTCGCCCGTGAACGAGGGGAAGTGGGTGCAATACTGCTCGGAAACGTGATACTTGAGGTTCTAGAAACCCGGTATCTCCAAGATACCGGGTTTCTAATTGTCGCTTATCCAAGCAGGATTGGAAGTGGGTGAGCTTGTTGGTGAAAGAGGGGAGGCGGGCGTCTCGCCCGCACCACAAGAGGGCGAATTTATTTTTTGGAAGTATCTGACGACCAAATGAGCAGTTCGCCATTGTCACCACCAGCTGCTAATAGGTTACCTTGAGGATGCCAAGCTAAACAGGAAAATCCGGATGATACACCTGTTAGAATTTGAGCGGTTTGTTGGGCTTGCTCCCAAAGACATAGCCAACCATCAGTCGCCGCAGAAGCTAGAAGGAAGCTGTTTGGTGCAAAAGCGATCGCTTGAATGATACCAACATGGTTGGTTAAGATTCTTGCTTCCCAACCGCCAGAATCATCAGCTTGCTTTTCCCAAACGACAATACCATCAACGCTACAACAAGCAACAAGAGGAATTTGACCTAGTTGTGTGGTTCTTTCTGACCAAGCCAACTGGCGGATTTTACCAGGAAAGCCTCTCATAATCCAAGGCTGAGTTTCGTTATCTGATAATAACAGATGGGATTCTACAACTGCGATCGTTTTATCCATGTTACCAGATGCAAGGAATTTGCCATCTGGCGACCATGCCATAGTTAAACAAGCAGAAGGAATATCAAATATATATGGTTCATCATCCCAATTTTGGCAATTCCAAACCTTAATTCCTCTATGTCCACAAATAGCGAGATACTGTCCATCACAACGCCAATCGAGATCCAACACAGAAGAGTTTTCAAAATTGAGCGTGACAACAACTTCACTGCTATCTGCATCCCAGACTTGAACGTAACGCCCCAGGCTAAAAGCTAGTAGATGATTGGTAGGACTCCAACTCAGCCTATCGACCCAAGCCGGACTATTTTCCAAAGTGGTAATGAGTACGCTATTTTGCCAAACTCTCACTTTTCCATCTTGTCCACCAACAGCTAGAAATTGTCCATCATAGGAAAATGCTACACAGTCTACAGATTTGCCTTGACCAACCTGTAAAGTAGCTAGCTCTTCATTTTGCCACAGTGCAACTTCTCCTTCTGCAGAAGTTGCGACTAGGTTTGTACTATCTGGAGACCAGGCGATCGCAGTTACATAATCAGACAGCATCCCCGAATAATGTTGTTCAAAATCTTTGAAGTTGAGGGTTGAGGAGCTCATAATTTCAGGGTGTATGGGTGTGGGGGTGTAGGGGTGTATGGGATAGGGATTCATACACTCCATACCCCATACCTTGATTAAGCCAGACAAGCGCGAAAATCTTCTCTGAGTTTAGCTTCATCAAGATTGCGACCAATGAAGACCAGTTCATTTTTACGAGTTTCGCTTGGTTTCCAAGGGCGATCGGGTTTACCTTCAAATATCATATGGACACCTTGGAACACAAAGCGGTTATCTTCTCCAGCAATATTCAAAATACCTTTCATGCGGAAAATATCCGGACCTTTGGTCTGTAGTAACTCTCCCATCCAATCGTTTAATTTATCACCATCAAGTGCGCCTTGTTCTACCAAAGCTACAGAATAAACGCTTTCATCGTGTTCGTGAGCATCTTCGTTCAAAAACTGCGGGTCAACCTCTAAGGCGCGATCGAGGTCAAAGGCTTTCACTCCTAACAAAGTATCCATCGATACTTCAGAGTTTTGAGTGCGGTAGATTTTAGCCATAGCATTCATCTCCCGTATCCGCTTTTCTAGCTCATCAAGCTGTTCCGGCGCGACCAAATCAGTCTTATTTAAGAGAATCACATCTGCAAAAGCAATCTGCTCTTGTGCTTCGTCTGCATCCCAGTGTTGCCAAATGTGTTTTGTATCTACTACTGTCACCACTGCATCTAGTTCTAACTTATCCCGCAAATCTTCATCAACAAAAAATGTTTGGATAACTGGTGCAGGGTCTGCTAAACCTGTAGTTTCAATGAGAAGATGGTCAAATTTATTACGGCGTTTCATCAAATTATTGATAATGCGAATCAAGTCACCGCGTACGGTACAACAGATGCAACCGTTGTTCATCTCAAAGATTTCTTCATCCGCATCGATAACCAGTTGATTATCTATACCCACTTCCCCAAATTCATTAACAATGACCGCTACCTTCTTACCATGTTCGTGGGTCAGGATACGATTTAAAAGCGTTGTTTTACCTGCACCCAAGTAACCAGTCAAAACTGTGACAGGAACTAAATCTGTTATTACCTCAGCTACCATACGTTCAATACCTCTTACTTGCTATTTAGACAATTATTCTCAACTATCTTAATTCTTTTTATATTTTATTTTTCCGGAAGCTTCTTTAATTTTAGGAAAAAAAGTATACAATCAAGGAACTTTCAAATAAAAAAGTATCCCAAAACTTCTTGTGGTGCGGGCTTCTAGCCCGCCACCAATACAGGACGGGCGGGGACGCCCGTACCACAAGATAGATAATTTATTTCTTGGAAATCCCTAATAGCTAATCGCTAATGGTAAAAAAGCTATTAGCCATTAACCATTAACCATTAGCTACTCAAATGTGAGCGAATAATTTAGAATAAGTATAGTAATTATCGGTATTTACAATCACAATTTAAGATAAAATAAGAGAGTTTGACAATGATTAGTCAATATCAAGTTGGTGGAAGCTTGCATAATGACGATCCAAACTATGTTGTAAGGCAAGCTGATGAAGAACTTTACACAGCACTAAAAGCAGGGGAGTTTTGTTATGTTTTGAATACCCGTCAAATGGGGAAAACGTCATTGCTTGTTCGAGTAAAATATAAGCTAGAGAAAGAAGGCTACTACTGCACAACTGTTGACATGAACCGCATTGGTAGTGAGCAAATTACTGAATTGCAATGGTACAAGGGAGTAGTAGCCGATTTATGGCGAGGGTTCAATAGTGTACAAAGACTGAATTTAAAAGCTTGGTGGCAAGACCAAGAAGACGTTTCTCTTCTTCAACGCTTAAGTAATTTTATAGAAGAATTATTAATTTATCAGTTTCCTGATAAAAAATTATGTATTTTTATTGATGAAATTGATAGTATTCTCAGTCTAAAATTTTCAATAGATGATTTTTTTGCTTTAATTCGCTATTGCTATAACCAACGTTCTCTTAATCCAGAATATCGACGTATTACATTTGCTCTCTTTGGAGTAGCCACTCCTTCTGATTTAATTGTTGATAAAAATAAAACACCATTTAATATTGGCAAATCTATTGATTTACATGGCTTTACTTTAGAAGAAGCGATGCCTTTAAACCAAGGCTTAGAAGGACAAGTAAAACAACCTAAATCAGTTTTAAAAAATATCTTATTTTGGACGGGAGGACAACCATTTTTAACTCAGAAGCTTTGTCATTTAGTGGTTATGAAAGTCCAAAAGGCACACTCACAAAATTTAACTCCTCCTCAAGGTACAGAGGCTTTTTGGGTAGAGAACCTCGTCCGTTCTTGCATTATTGATAAGTGGGAATTACAAGACGAGCCAGAACATTTGCGAACCATTCATGCTCGCATTTTGAGAAATGAACAATGGGTCGGTAGAATCCTTGGCGTTTATCAGAAAATTTGGCAAGGTGTACAAGTTACATCTGATAACAGTCGAGAACAAATCGAACTTCTTTTAAGTGGATTAGTTGTTAAAAATGAAGGAGTGCTACAAGTTAAAAATCCAATTTATAAGGAGGTCTTTAACCTTGGGTGGATAGAAAAACAATTCAGTAGGTTGCGCCCTTACTCTCAAGCCTTTGATGCTTGGATAGCTTCAAAACAAATGGATTCTTCTCGGTTGTTACGTGGACAAGCTTTAATTGATGCTCAAGGGTGGGCTCAGGGGAAAAGTTTAAGTGATTTTGATTATCAGTTTTTGGCGGCTTCTTTAGAATGTGACAAAAAAGAAACCCAACAGATGTTAGAAGCCGAAAGACTCAAAGAGGTGGAAGCACGATTAGCAGAACAGAAAAAAACTGCTAGAATACAAAAATTCTTTTGGTTTTAGTCCTGATGGTAAGTCAATTATCGCTGCTTGTAGCGGAAGTAATTTGCAACTCTGGAAGCAGGACGGAACTTTGCAGACGACGTTATCAGGTCATAAGTCTTTGGTATTTGCAACCGCCTTCAGTCCCGATGGTCAAACCTTAGCTTCTGGAAGTGAAGATAGCACCGTTAAGCTTTGGCTTCGTAATGGGACTTTATTGAAAACTCTAAAAGGGCATAATACAACTGTTTGGCAGGTTGCTTTTAGTCCAGATGGTCAAATGATTGCCTCAGCTAGTGGCGATGGTACGGTGAAACTGTGGAATCTTGATGGCAAATTACTAAAAACTCTCCAAGGTCATGATGCTTCTGTCTGGAGGGTGACATTTAGTCCAGATGGTCAAATGATAGCTTCGGGCAGTGCGGACAATACTGTTAAAATTTGGAATCTTGATGGTACACTGCTAAGAACTCTGAAAGGACACAGTGCTGCAGTGTGGGGAGTTGCCTTTAGCCCCAACAGTCAAATGATAGCTTCTGGCAGCGTAGATACCACGGTGAAACTTTGGAAACTTGACGGTACTGAGCTTAGAACCCTAAGAGGTCATAGTGCGGCGATTCGAGAAATTGCTATCAGCCATGATGGTACTTTTTTGGCTTCAGTCGGTGAGGATAATCAACTTATCCTATGGGATTTGCCACGTATTCTCAATCTCAATGCATTGGCTTACGGTTGCGCTACGCAAAACCTAGGCTTATGTCTTATTAAATTTTAAATAACAACAACAA